>NZ_JBITUQ010000004.1:0-285946 GCF_044542515.1 Rhodococcus sp. NPDC078407
GCGACCGCGGACTCCACCCGATCCACCAACACGGCCAGCTCTGGATCGGACACGACAGGGGGAGGCGGCACCGTCTCGATGCCGTCCACCCCTGATCCGCCGTCCCCCGAAAGCATGAACAGAATCTACCGCGACCCACCGACACGTTTTCGAACACGCGTTCCCTAGCATGCCTTCGGACCGCAGGAGCGAACTGCCACGTCGTACACCGAAAAAGTGTTTCCGGTCCGCCACGTGAATCGGTAGCGTCGTGGCAACGCATCAGAGCGCGCCCAGGATCAGAAAGCTCGGTATAGACAGGGAGGGCACACAATGACCGTGCGCCCGTCCAGCGATCCAACTGCCGCCGATTGGCTCGTCCACGCTGATCGTGATTGGTGGGACCTTGTCACCAGGGGCCCGCTCGGGTACGAGCGCTATGCGCGGCTACGGTTCATCCCAGATCCGATACACCCGACTCAACGCGAGGCCGAGGCGGACGCTCCGTACGACGAACGTTCGGAGACAGAGCAATTGGCGACGGTCGTCGCGACGCTCGCGAAACACACGACAACACCGGAGGACTGCTACTTCTGCGTATGGGAGGGATGGGGCGGTTTCGTGGTTCGAGGTGCCGCGCGCATCACGCTGCCGGAACGGGAAGCGTTTCTGTTCCGAGGACCTGCGCTCGACCTACTCACCTGGGAGCAAGCGCTCGATCCCCCGGGCCCCGAGGGCCTGCCAATCCCCTCGTTCGTCTGGCCCGCCGACCGCGCCTGGTGCATCGCCAACGACGTCGACCCCCACTTCGCCACCATCGGTGCCAGCTCTGCGGCAATACAGGAAGTTCTCGCCGACCGTCGAGTCGACACCGTCATCGACGATCCTGACCGTCCACAACCCTGGTACAGCCATTGAGCACCCATGGCGCAGATTGGTCCAAGACCGATCTACAACAGAATGTCTCGCAGGCCGACTGGGTGAACGACGGCCTGAAGGTCGTTCCCCGAACCACGGTGGGGTCGCTGGTCCCCACTGTGTTCGACGCCTATGCCTGCGTCCAGTCCCCGCTACGCAACACCGAACCCGTTGCAGCCTGGCATGCTCAGCTGGATTCCCTCATCGAGGTACTCGCTCGAAGCACGAACACACCCGGCGAGTGCTGGTTCGCCATCTGGGAAGGCAACACCGCACTCGACGATATTCGCGATTCGGCACCGACAGCGGACATCGCCGGCTACAACTACTTCCTGCTGAAAGGACCGGTCTCACGAGCAGCGGCCACCCTCAACGGGTTGTCACCGAATCTGTGGTGGCCCACCGATCACACATGGTGCGTGGCTCAGCACTTCGACTTCCCCTGCGCGTATCTCGGCGGCAGCACGGCCACCGTTGCGGACATTCTCGCTTTCGCGCCAGGCCGAATCCACTCAGGTTCGCGTCGACCAGATTGTCACTGCGGACTACGACCAGCACGACTGAGATGCCTCAACCACTCGATGCAACGGTCTCGACCAGAAGCACGTTCCACTGCACACCGAAACTCGTTGGTAGTGAGCCGTGTTCGCGATACTCCGTAGGACCGTACGGCGTCACGGCGAACATGCCCGGATGTGGCGTCGGAGTATGTTCCTCGTGCCGTGCGAGGAACCCCGGGCGATCCAGCACCCGAACGCTTCCTTGCGGTTTTGTCCTGTAGTCCAACCACAAGTACCTGTCCCACACCAGGCAACCGTGCAGCACCACATCACCGACCTGGCTACCGTCGCCCATCATCGTGGTGAAACCGTTGCCCAGGTGCGCCACCCATTCCGTTCGGCCGTCGGTGGAAACAGCCTCGACCCGAGCCGGCACCTCACTACACACCTCAGCGGGAAGGTCCATCCGATCGGGTGACGCCCAGTAGGTCGTGGGCGCACACACCTCGCCGATGCCAGGCTCGTCGGCAAACGGCTCCATGTGTTCGAGCATCCACAGTTGCGACATATCAAGCCAAGTCGATCAGAATTGCGCCCTCGGCGCTCCCATTCCCGGGTCGATCTGGAACGGTCCTCCGGGCGAGGGCGCTATCGGGAAATCGAAGATCGCCGTGGGGATGTACACGGTGGCACAGGAGTTCGGGATGTCCACCACCCCGGACAGGCGTCCTTCGATCGGTGCCGATCCCAATAGCAGATATGCCTGCTCGGGGCTGTAGCCGAACTTCGTGAGGTAGTCGATCGCATGCATGCACGCATTCTGGTACGACAGGTCGGAGTCCAGATACTTCTGTTCACCGTCGACGGTCACCGAAATGCCCGAGAAGGCAATCCATTCCGAGTACTGCGGTGCGGTGTTGCCGGGCATGAAGATCGCGTTCTCACTCACCCCGTAGGTCTCCATGCCGCCCTTGATCAGGTCGACGTGCAGGTCCATGAAGCCGCCCATTTCGATGGCACCGCAGAACGTGATCTCCCCGTCTCCCTGGGAGAAGTGCAAGTCTCCGAACGACAGCTTGGCCCCTGGCACGAACACCGGATAGAAGACGCGGGTGCCCTTGGTCAGGTTCTTGATGTCCTGGTTTCCACCGTTCTCGCGGGGCGGTGCCGTCCGCGCGGCTTCGCCTGCAACGCGGGAGAACTCGTCTCCTTGCAAGGATCCAAGAATCGCACCGTCGAGCTCGGGTGCGAGCGCCAGTGGCGGAACACGATTGGGATCCGTGGCGATGAGCGCGCCTTCCCGGGCATTTCACTTGGCCAGCAGAGCAGCCGACGGCGCGGTTCCCATCAGCCCGGGATGGGTGATGCCGGTGTACTTCACGTGCGGGACGTGGCGAGAGGTGGTGGTCTGCCCGGAAAAGTCCCAGATTGCCTTGTACGCGTCGGGGAATCGATCCGTGAGGAACCCGCCGCCGTTCTGCTTGGCGAAGATTCCCGTGTAGCCCCAGCCCTGACCGGCCAACGGACCCGAATCCTCCTGCGGTATCGGACCCACGTCGAGGATGTCGACGATCAGCAGGTCACCGGGTTCGGCACCCTCGATATGAAAAGGTCCGGACAGTGTGTGCACGTTGTTGAGCGGGGCATTCAGAATGTCCTCGGCGGAATCGTCGTTGTGGATGGCCCCGTCGAACCATTCGCGACAATGCGCCCGGAAGGACGTGCCGGGTTTGACCGTGACCGCCGCCGGAATATCGGGATGCCATCGGTTGTGACCGACGATCTCCTGTTCGGTGAAACTCTTCGTCGAGTCGAGCGGAAACAGCAGTTCGGGCACGGCGGCACCTCCGGTTGCGCGGACTTCCCTGCTTCGATCATTGCACCGTCGCCCCGCGTGCGCCTCCAATTGGCGTGTAAATCTTGTATGACGTTGTGCCGGAACGTTGCTGATCCGACATCTCGGACTACGCTCGATTGCGTGCCCACCTACAGCTTTCGCTGCGCACAGCGTTGCGCCCCCGTCGAGCAGAGATTCTCCATGGCCGACGCGCCGTCCGCGGTGACGTGCCCGGAATGCGGACGAACGGCGACACGACAAATCTCCTCTCCGGCCCTCGGACGAGGCAACAGCGCCGCGATGAAGGCACACGACGCCTCGCGCGCCACTGCGGACACGCCTGCCGTGGTCTCGTCGCTCCCACAACAGGGCCGCTCCAGCAGTAGAACCACTACCAATCCGCTGCATCGCCGCCTGCCACGCCCCTGACGATCCGCGTTTCCCTTTCGTGCCGAACGGGAAGTCCGACGCCATGCCCCAACTTCCAGCTCCCCCGTCGATTGCAGACGGCTCCACCACAGAGGACGTCGTCGACTGGGTTGCCGAGCATCTGGGGGATCTGACGCGCGAGGGCCCGGACGGCATCACGGCGGGTGGTATTCGCGGCGGGCAATCGGCCGCCGACATGGCCCTGGCCGGTCTGGACATCACCGGGTATGCGCGCGACCGCAGCACCGTCCTCCCGGTGAATCGCCGAGGTGCAAGCCGCATGTCTCCGTACATTCGTCACGGGCTGCTGACGTTGCGAGAGGTCTGGGACGCGGTATCCGATGCTCCCGCACGTGACCGTTCCCGTTACCGCGACGAGCTCATGTGGCAGGAATATGCCCGCCACCTGTATGCCCGCACTGGATCGGATCTTGGCCGTTCGCTGCGTCGTGAGCAACCGCGACCGCAGGGCTGGACTGCGCAGCCGTGGGCCGAGGAGATGAACTGCATGTCTTCGGTGGTCGGTGAACTGCACGAGGACGGTTGGCTCGTCAATCAGACTCGCATGTGGCTCGCCTCCCAGTGGGCAGTCCGCGCCGGAGCTACGTGGCGCGACGGTGAAGACGAGATGTTCGCCCATCTGCTCGACGGCTCTCGCGCCGCCAATCGACTCGGCTGGCAGTGGACCGTTGGGACCGGAAGCGGGAAGGTCTACGGCTTCAGTCGATGGCAGGTGAACAAGCGGGCACCGTCTCTGTGCCGCAACTGCGCACTGAAAGATGCCTGTCCCATCGAGAATTGGCCCGACGACGATCTCGGGCCGGCGGTCGACGGTCCCGATCTGAACAAGGCACCGATTCCAGCGGGCCCTGCTCACGTGGAAGGTGCTGGGGCAGAACAGGTCTGGATCACCGCAGAGTCACTCGGCACCGCGGACCCAGCACTTGCCGCCGACCCCGACCGGCCGACGGTGTTCGTCTTCGACGAGCCGCTCCTGCGAAAGCTGCGGCTCTCGGGAAAGAGGCTGGTCTTTCTCGCCGAAACGCTCGGCGAGATCGCGTCGACCCGGCCGCTGGAAGTGCGCCGCGGTAAAGTCTCCGATGAGATCTCCGGACGTTCTCTGGCGGTCACCTGGGCACCTGTTCCCGGCTTCTCCCGCATCGCCGACGCGATCGCCCCGGTCGAGTTGCATCCGTGGCCCTGGCTGACGCGTCCCACCACGTCCTCGGTCCGTTCGTTCAGCGCGTGGCGGCGGACCCATTGACCAGACATCATCGACCGAAACTACCTTCGCTGCAACGATATCGAGCCTTCCTCGCTGGTGATCGACACCGATCGCGGTGAAGTGGGATCGTCGACCACGTCGGTGTCGACGTCACCCTTCTCCGACGACGCGTCGACGTCGTAGGACTCGTCCCCGGGAAGGCGCACCGCGCTGTCGCCCATCGTGTTCTGCACGCGCACCGATTCCGGTGGAACGCGCCAGTCCAGATCGACCTGACCGAATGTCGTGTCGACGTCGATTACCGACAACGCAGCATCCGACACCGTCACATCGCCGTATCTGGTTGTCACGCTCACCGTTCCGGTGGAACCGCGGGAGACCACGCCCCCCGACGAGGTGGTCACCGACGTCTGCGCGTCCACGTTCGCGAGTACCACATCACCCGCCGATCCGACGATGTCGAGCACCGACAAGGACGGGATGGACAGTTCGACATCGATATCGCAGCTACCGCGCTTGTTGTACGAGCAACCCACTGCGACCGTCGATCCGTCGTCACCGATCTCGACTGTCGGGGTATCTCCCCGGTAGAAGCCGTCAGCGCGAACGTGCATCTCGGCATCGGGACTCATGGTTACGGTCACGTGGGCCGCTTCCGTTGTGAACGATAGTTTTTCAACGGTCAGGGCATGGTCCTCGCGGTAGTCGAGGGACTGCATCTTCGGCACGCTGAAACCTTCGACCAGTGCCGCGGCCGTGGCTGCACCTGCAGTGCCCACGACCACCACGGCAACGATCACCGCAACCGTGTTGCGCCACGTCTTCTTCGTCACTGAATTGCTCCCAGGTATCGTAGAACGGCCATGACGCGGCGGTGATCAGCGCTGTCGCCGAGCAGGCCGAGCTTGGCGAATATGTTTCCGATGTGCTTCTCGACGGCTGCTTGACCGACCACCAGCGCGGCCGCGATGCCGGCGTTGGACTTGCCTTCGGCCATGGCCGTCAACACCTCTCGCTCTCGCGGCGTCAATGATTCCAGTGGATCCGATCGCGGTGCCCGAGCCAGGATCTGCTGTACCACTTCGGGGTCGATGACGGTGCCTCCGTCCGCGACCGTGCGTACGGCGTCGGCGAATTCGTCCACGTCGGCAACGCGATCCTTCAGCAGGTAACCGACGCCGTCCGTGCTCTGCCGGATCAGCTCGGCTGCGTAGCGCTCCTCGACGTACTGCGACAGCACCAGAACACCGACAGAGGGCCATCGTTGGCGAATGACCAACGCGGCCCGCAGACCCTCGTCCAGAAAGGTAGGCGGCATCCGAACGTCGATCACGCAGACGTCCGGAAGCGAATTCGCAGCGGACATGGCCGCGAGCAGTTCCGAAGCGTCGCCCACCTTGCCGATCACGTCGGCTCCGGTATCGGTCAGCAGTCGAGCGACGCCCTCTCGCAACAGCACCGAATCGTCGGCAATGATCACTCGCACGGAATGCTCACTTCCAAGGTCGTCGGACCGCCGATCGGGGAGGTGAGGGCCAGCGTGCCGTCGACCCCGCTGAGCCTGTCCGCGAGCCCCGCCAAGCCGCCTCGAGGGGCCAAATGCGCACCGCCGCAGCCGTCGTCGACCACCTTCACCTGCACTGCGGACCCACTCCTCGTGACGTCGACTCGCACGCGGCATGCCTGTGCGTGTTTGCTCACGTTGGTCAGAGCCTCCGAGACTACGAAGTAGACGGTCGATTCGGCGGTCGCGTCCGGTCGGCGCGGCCCCGACAGAGCAGGGTCCACCTCGATCGTCACCGGTACCGAACACAACGCCGCGACAGACGACAAAGCGGCATCGAGTCCGCGGTCGGTCAGAATCGGCGGGTGCAGTCCGCGAGTGAGGGTTCGAATCTCCCCGATCGCATTCTTGGCCTCCCGGTGGGCGTCGTCGAGCAGTTCCTTCAGTACCGCATCGTCATCCGCCGAAACGCGGGACTTCGCCTGCCCCAGTGACATTGCCACCGACACCAGACGCTGCTGGGCCCCGTCGTGCAGATCTCGTTCTATACGGCGGCGTTCGGCGTCCGCGGCGTCCACGACGCGAGCGCGGCTCACCGTCAATTCGTCCACCCGCCTACTGGATTCGGACCGCCCGAGAAGGGCTGTAGCACTCCACCAGTCGAGTTTCGCCAGGGCCGTGAGCAGTAGGGGCACTCCCGCAACGAAGGTCACCAGCGAGGCAAAGCCGACCAACGCGACGAAGGGATAGCCCACCCGATCGCCGATTTCGAGCTGATTCCCGACCGGGTTCGTCGCTAACCAGGCGACCGGCGCCGCCGCCAGAACCGGCAGGGCCACGAACAGCGCCGGCAGCAGGAACAACAGGACTGCAGACATCGGGATCCGAGTGAGCCAGTAGCACAGGGACTTCCACAACCCGGCGTCGCGGAGGCACCAGAGGAATTTGCGCCAACTGGTGGGATAGACGGTCACCGTAGGTCCCGTGACCACCACACCGCTGGTGAATCCGATCCCGGCCCGAGCAGCGATGTCCATCCAGCGAAGCACCACTATCGTCAGCGCGAACACGAGTACACCGCTGAGCGCGAACGGCAATGCGCACACGGCCAGCACCAGCAGGCCCAGGATCATCCAACCGCCCAGCCCTGCGACCGTCGACGCCAGCAGCGACGCCACCGCCAGCCACCAGTGCGGCGATATCCACGCCCTGAGCGGATTCAGGGGAATCGGTAGTGCCTCGTTCATGCGAATCAGCCTAAGTGGGCCGTCGGCGACATGTCCCCACTGTGAACCCACGGGTCATGGTAGGGCGGGCCCTACCACCGATCGGTGGGCCGATCGTGGTGATTGTCCCGCGGCAGAGGACAATATTCGACGGGTATGAACCTCAACCTGCTCGACGTCGATCGACTCTCCACCGTGCCCGTCTGGGTTGTCCTCGTCGGTGTTGTCGTGTTGCTGACCTTCGAATCCGGTTCTCTGTTCGGGCTTTTCACGCCCGGGAACAGTGTGCCGATCACGCTGGGAGTACTGACGTCGATAGGCGTCGTACCGTGGATGCCCGCTGTCGTCACCGCGGCGGTGGCGTCGAGCATGGGGGCGCAGTGGGCGCTCGGGCGCAGTCGCCGCACCGGCACGGTGCTAGGGCTCGGGCGAGTGGAGTCCGCGCTGCCGTCTTCGGTGATGCGGATCCTCCTGGGACTGACCACCCAGGTGCGATCACGACCACGAACCATCGCCGCCGCCGGGCACCTCGTCGGAGGTATTCGCACCGTCGCACCCCGACTCGTCGCTGCCTCCGACCTGAGACGGCGTGAATATGCGGTGATCAGTCTCGGCGCGGCCGGGGTCTGGGCAACCGCAATGGTAAGTGTGGGTGCCTGGCTCGGCGATCACGCTGCGATCCGAACCGCGCTGGGATACGCCTGGATCCCGGCCGTGACGATCGTAGTCTTCACCCAGCTCAGGCGTCGAACACGCTCGTCTTCTCCCGAAGTTGTCGGAGCCCGGTGATATCAAGGATGTAAGAGAAACGACAGAAAGGAAATCGCGTGTCCACCAGTTTCGATACTTGCCACGGCACACTCGTGATCCACGCGGTCGGCGGTGCGGAGTGCACGGAGCCGGACTGCGTGGACCTCGAGTACGTACGCCACTTCCTGGTGCTCGAATGCGAAGAGGTCACCGGCGGCTGCCAGTGCACCGCCCTCGTGGAGCTTGCTCAGGCATCCTGACGCCGGGTCACCGGCTGCTGCAGCTCGGTAACCCAGTTCTCCTGCGGCTTCGGCTCGGACACCAGGTAGTACTCGCGGCAGACGCCCGAAAGTTCGTATCCGTTGGTCTCTATCCACGCCACGAACTCTTCCCAGGTCTCTCCGATCGTGGCCATGGATCCGTGGTGAACGGTCGTTGCCGCCAGTTCGACGGGCGGTAGCTCCCGGACCTCGTATCCCTCGCCGGCCACGACCTCAGACCCCACCTCGAACGCGGCGTGCACGGTGATGCCGGTGCCGTCCCCGTCATCGACGGCCTCGTACATGGCGATCGATGACGGCCCGAACCTCACGCCGTCACCAGCGAGTGTCTGGGCGAGTCGGGCGTACATCGGCCCGATGACCGGGCCGATGTTCTGGGGCCCGAACCCGGTGGCAGTCTCGGTGACGGCAGCAATGCGTGCGCTCGGCAATGATTTGGTGTCCACGGTGATCATCGAAATCCCTTCGGTGTGAGAGAGCCGCGCATCGATGCGACGCAGGCGAGCGGCGTCGAGATCGAGTCGACGAGCGACGTCGTCGCGCTTGGCGGCGAGCATGTCGCGCAACCTATCGCCATCGACCTGACCGTGCACGATCTGCGTCACCTCGTCGAGCCTGAACCCGAGGTCCTTGAACATGAGGATGCGTCCCAGGACCTCGAATTGGGAACCGTCGTACGAGCGATAGCCCGTGAACGGATCCACCCGTGCCGGCGTCAACAACCCGATCTCGTCGTAGTGCCGAAGCATGCGAACCGAGACCCGGCCGATCGATGCGAACTCTCCAATGTTGAACATGACCCACCGAGGTTCTCGTCTCACACAGTGTGAGGGTCAAGCAAGCAAAATCGGGTGCAGTTGACCGCGCTGAGCGCGGCTAACTGCACCCGATTGTTCAGGGCACGGTAGCACCGGCCTTATACAACTCCCACCGGATAGTGCAGCGGTAATCCGGTCTCGCCCACACCGAGTTCGAGGATCGCCCATTGCTGTGGGTCGATCGCCAGGAGTCCGTGGTTGGACACGATGAGCGACGTTCCGCGGAACGCGACCGATGCGGGCGTCGAGTACGGGATGGACCGGGTGATGCTGTCGACCGGAGTGGGCAGAGACGCCACTACCGAACGTGTGTCGGGATCGACCACCTCGACAGCGTTGTACAGAGGATTCGCGATCGGCAGGTAGATGCGCCCACTGGATCCGATGGCCAGACCGTCGCCCTGAGCTGCGACGGCCACTGTCTCCAGAGCACCCGGCCTACCGTCTGGCGTCACCGAAAGTCGATGGACGACACCACGACCGAAGGATTCGACACGAGGCACGAGGGACATCGTCACGACGAAGTTCAACCGTCCGGCGGCGTCGAATTGCATGCCGTTGACACTGTAGAGCGAGGCGAAGTCGGCGTTTTGGTACCAGATCTCGGCCGCCCCGCCGCCGGCAGGCACCTTCCAGATGGTGGCCTGGTTCAGGTCGCTGACATACATGGACCCGTCGGGGGCGAAAGTGGCCCAATTCGGCCAGGCCGGCCGGTCGATGGGCGACGGCTCGCAGGGTTTGCCTGCGGCCCCGGAACAGGCTGGCAGATCAGCGAATGTCGCGTAGACGGTCTGCGTTCCGGTCGATGGATCGATGCGGACTGCCCGCGCTCCCGAATAGTCGAGGGCGTAGACCCGACCGTCGCCATCGAGCGCAAGTCCGTTGACGCCATGAACAGCGGGGACATGATCCACCAGGGAGTACGTCTCGAGCAAGCTACCGTCGGCGGCCCAATGCCACACGTCACCAGAGGAATTCGGCCGGTTCGATCCGGACCAGATACTGCCGTCCGCGGGATCGACCGCGATCCCCTCGGGCTGCCCCGGCAGCGGAACCACAGCGATATCTCTGGTCTGCCCGTATCCGAGGGGCACCGAGACAGGCTCGGCAGCTGCCTCGGGTACGCCCGTGAAGCCGATCGTGAGCACCGCAAGAACGGAAAACCAGGTTCGACCACGCGTCATCGAGGAGTGATGGAACCGAGGAAGGACGTCGTCCAGATCGCCGAATTAGCCGATCCGGCAGCGTCGTTCGTCGGAACCAGACCGTTGAGCGTCACCTGGCCACCGGTGAGGCCGAGAGCGGGCTGCGGCGGCAGGGTGAAGCCACAGGACTGCTGGACGGTCCCCGGCTCGATCGGCAGATCGGTACGACGGCACTGCCCGGTGGAGGTAGCCGTGAGCGCGGGCGTGACACCGAAGTTCGTGATGCTCAGCGATGCGCCGAAGTCCGGGGACGACGGGTTCTGGTAGCAGATCGACGCGTGTGCGGCGACGTCCTGTGACGGCTCGGTCGACGCCACCCCGGTGGCCGGATCCACCGAGACGGAGTGGATTTCCGTCGTACGCACTCCGCCCGGGCAGGCCGGCGTGGAGCCGGTCGAGACCGAGTTCACCTCGCGCCCAACGCTGTACTTAACCGAACCGGTCGGCTGCGGAGTACCGGGCACCGGCTCTGCGACCGGCGCAGTACCCTCGCCCAGCGTGTACAGAGTCCACAGCGAGCCGGTGCGTCCGTCCGGCAGCCGCAGCGGGTTGGCGATCGAGTTGCTGGTGGCAACACCGTCGATGACGCCGGAATCGTTGGGGTTCACTCGCAGAACACAATCGACGGCCGCGCGACCTGGGGAGCCGATCATGAATTCGAGCCCGCACGGGCCGTACATCGAGAGTTCGCCCAGTCCGGGAGCCGTCAATGCGCCCCACTGGTCGAGAAACGCCTGGCCGTCGACGATAGGCCCATCGCACACGTAGATCGGACCGACGTTCTGAGCCGTCGGGTTCTGCAGGAATCCTGTTGCCGGGTCGTTGGTGAAGGTGTACATCCGCGCGTCGAGCCTCTCGACCACCGTCAACGAACGGGGCGAGCCGAAGTAGTCGTTGCACGCAGCGTTGTCCGCCTCGGTGGGACGCTGGCCGCTGTCGACGGTGCGGAACACGCTGAAATTGCCTGGACCGTCGTCGATGGATCCGAGAATGGTTGCGGGTGCCGGTGCCGGGGTGGGCGCAGCGTTCGCCGACATCGTCGGGCATATGGCCACCATCGCCGCCGCCACTACAGCGACACGTACTCCACGACTCTTCACGTCATATCCCCCAAAAATACGGACCAGGCTTTGTGCCCGCTCTCCGGCCCCAGCGGAGACGGTAGCGCAACAGACGTTGAGAAACCAGCTTTCGGTGCCCTGCCTTCTATTCGATGCCGGACGGCAATCGAACTCTTGACGACCCTGCCCAAAAGTCGTTTCAGCGGCTATGGTTCGCGCCGGTAGTTCTTGCTCGACCCCAGAAGGGCACCCATGAAAAGACGTTGGCTCGCATATTGCACAGCAGCCTTGGCTGTCAGCGCCTCTACAACGGTACTTCCCGTCGGCGTGGCCTCCGCTGCGCCATGTTCGGACGTCGATGTGTCCTTCGCCCGTGGTACCGGCGAACTCCCGGGACTCGGCATCACCGGCACACCGTTCGTCGACAGCTTGAGATCTCAGTTGTCGGACCGCTCGGTGAGCACCTACGCCGTCGACTACGCCGCGGACTTCACCCAGGCAAGCGCAGGACCGGGATCCCGTGACCTCGTGGCACACCTCAGTTCCGTCGCTGCATCGTGCCCCTCGACCACCTTCGTGATCGGTGGATACTCGCAAGGAGCCACCGTCGTGACCAACGCCCTCGGCCTGCGCACGCCCAGCAGCGTCACCGGTGCCGTCATCCCCACCGCGATAGCTTCCCGGATCGAGGCAGTCGTGGTGTTCGGCAACCCGTTCGGCCTGTACGGACGACAGATCGAAACATCAAGCGGCACTTATGGTTCGCGCACGATGAGCTTCTGCAACTTCGGCGATCCGGTATGCCGGATAGGCGGCTTCAACGCCTTCGCGCACCTCCAGTACGGTACGAACGGCTCCACCACCCAGGGCGCACAGTTCGCTGCCACTCGAGTCCGTACCTGATTTCGGCTCAGGGGCGCAGATTCAACCCCGTCGTGGTCGAGAAGTAGTGGACCGCCTCCGCGCGGGGCGCGATCCGGAGTACATCGCCCTGCGAAGGAGTCGCGATGTCGGGAATGCGAGCAACGATCTGCGCACCGACAGCTCCGAAATTCGACGCGTCCTCGACGGTGGGGTCAGAAGAATCGATGTGCGGAGCCGGAGGGCTCAGCGGTGAGGAAGGTCGGTACGGGCAAGTCGTATCGTGTTGCACTGGAGCCGATCTCACTCGCGACCGCCTGCACCAGATCGGACGGCACCAGAGCGATCGCCGAACCGCCGAATCCTCCGCCGGTCATACGGGCCCCGTGTGCACCTGCTCGAAGCGCCGCGTCCACGGCACTGTCGAGTTCGGGGGAGCTCACCTCGTAGTCGTCTCGCAACGACCTGTGCGATGCGGTCATCAACTCACCGAGCTCGGTTCCTGCGGCACCGCGATCCAAGAGAGCAGCGGCCTGCTCCACCCGGCCGATCTCGCTGACGACGTGGCGAACTCGGCGGACCAGAGTGTCGTCGACGAGGCCCGAGACGGCCTGCTCGACATCCAGCCCGCGCAGGGTCGTGACCCCCAGTTCGGCATACGCGGTATCGAGCGCCTGCCGACGCGCGCCGTACTGGCCGTCGACCAGTCGGTGCGGCGCATTGGTGTCGATCACCAAGAGCTCGGTTCCCGACGCCTCGAGATCGAGAGGAATCTGACGAGTCGAACCGTCGAGACAGTCGAGCAACAGCGCATGTCCCGCCTGAGCCGACATCGCGATGTTCTGATCCATACCGCCCGTCGATGCACCGGCGATCTCGTTCTCGGCGCGAATGCTGGCCTGAATCAGCACTTTTCGATCGACCTGCAGATCGAACAACTCGCTGAGCGCCAGGGCGAACGAGCATTCCAGGGCCGCCGAGCTAGACAACCCAGAACCCACCGGCACCGACGAGTGCACGGCCACATCGACTCCGCCGACGCCGTGCTCCCGAAGCGCCCAGGACACACCCGCCACGTATGCGGCCCAGCCCGAAGGGGTACCCGGACCGATCTCGCCGAGCTCACCGGTCCACGACTCGTCGGTGTGCGTCGATACGGCCCGCATGGTCGAGTCCTCGCGTCGACGCACAGCGACCGCGGTGGCATACGGCAGCGCGAACGGCAACACCAGTCCACCTGCGTAATCGATGTGCTCGCCGATCAGATTGACTCGACCCGGTGCGATCCAGACGCCGTCGGGCTCGCCGCCGAATTTAGTGCGGAACAACTCGGCTGCACCGTCGGCGAGATCCACCTCGGCGATCACATCGAGCCAGTTCACGCCAGTACCTCGCGCAGCCGGTCCGCGATGCGTTCGGGCGTGGTGTCGTTTATCCAGGCTCCCATCGCAGATTCCGATCCGGCCAAGAACTTCATCCGGCCCGGTGACCGCATCATCGAAAACAGTTGCAGATGCAGACGTCCCAGTTCGCGATCTACTCCGACGGGGGCTTGGTGCCACGCTGCGATGTACGGCACCTCGTCGACGCCGTCGAAAAACGCGTCGACTGCGCGCAACAGCCCCCGATAGACCACGGCCAGCTCGTCCCGCTCGCCGGCGCTCAACTCGGCGAGGTCTGCCACGTCGCGACGCGGCGCGAGATGCACCTCGACAGGCCAGCGCGACGCGGCGGGAACATACGCGACCCAGTGCTCGGCGTCGACGACGATGCGTCGGCCCGAACGTTGTTCGGCAGCGAGCACGTCGGCCAGCAGCACTCGTCCGGTGCTCTCGAAATGCTTGCGAGACTGTCTGATCAACGCATCGGTACGCGGCGGCAGGTACGGGTACGCGTAGATCTGACCGTGCGGGTGGGTCAGCGTGACGCCGATTTCCTTACCGCGGTTCTCGAAGCAGAAAACTTGCTGAACTCCAGGCATGGCGGACAGCGCGGTGGTGCGGTCCGCCCAGACGTCGATGATGGTGCGGACGCGAGAGAGCTCCAGCGACACGAAGGACGCCTCGGGGTTGCTGGCGAAGCAGATCACCTCGCACCGGCCGGTGCCGGGTGCCAGCGGCCACAGCGACTCCCCGTCCACTTCGGTCGGAAGTGATTGCTGCGCTGCAGTTTCGGACAAGGACGGAAAGCGGTTCTCGAACACCACCACGTCGTAGTCGCCCGCCGGAATCTCGGTGGCTGGACGGTCCGGTCGGCTCGGTGCCAGCGGCGACGCGTCGGCCGGCGGCAGGAACGTGCGGTCCATCCGCTGCGCGGATATGACGATCCATTCGCCGGTGAGTACGTCGAAGCGCATCTGCGACTGCGACATCGACGGCAGGAGTGCTCGGGTATCGACCAAGTCGCGGGTGGCCTCGCCGGAAAGATAGGGCTCGGTGTCGTCGTAGTAGATCAGCTCGCGGCCGTCGGCCAGGGTGGTCGACGTCTTGCGCATCGAATGCGTCGTGGAGTCATGCGCGGTCATCGACTGCTCGTTCCTCGTTCGGGTCGGGGGATTGCTCGCCTGCGATCACCACGTCGTCGACCACCTCGGACAACGCCTCACGCGCTCCCGGGTCGAGTCCGGAATCGGTGACGAATACGTCGACGCGGGCGAGCGGGATGGTGTTGGCGAGCGCGCGAACGCCCCATTTGGTGTGGTCGGCGAGCACGATGACGCGTCGGGACGACGCTACGAGTGCTTGATTGGTCTGTGCTTCCATGAGATTGGGGCAGGTGAGCCCGGACTCGACATCCACTCCGTGGGAGCCGAGAAAAAGCATGTCCAGGTGAATGCTCTGCAGTGCAGCGACCGTCAGCGGTCCGACGAGCGCATAGGACGGCGTCCGCTGTCCGCCGGTGAGCAACACGGTCTGATCCGACCTGCCACCGGTGTGAAAGACCTCGGCGACGGGCAGAGAGTTGGTGACGACGGTGATGTCCGGAACGTCGAGCAGTTCCTCCGCCAGGGCGTGCGTCGTGGTGCCACCGGAGATGCCGATGGACGTCCCGGGTCGCACGAACCGCGCGGCGGCACGGGCAATGGCGGCCTTGGCATCTCGATCGAGTTCGGACTTGGCCGAGAACCCGGGCTCGAACACACTGGCCGACCGCGGCAGCGTCACGCCGCCATGCACTCGCTCGACCAGACCGCGGGCGACGAGCTCGTTGACGTCGCGTCGAATGGTCATGTCCGACACCGACAGTGCTGCGCCGAGATCTGCGACCTTGACCGCGCCCTCGGCCGTCACCTGGTCCAGGATCTTCTGCTGACGCTGGTGAGCGAGCATCAGCGGTTCTCGGCGATCACTGCTGAGCAACCACTAGGAAGTTTCTCGGTACGGCGCTGCGTCCATATTCACAAATATGATCGGAAAACTCACAGATGTCAACACGAACGAACAACTTCGCACTTTACCGGTGGGAAAGTAGTCAACGCAGGTCAGTAGTCGTCGTCGCTGTCCGATGCGTTGCCGCGCCCGATCCTGGTGAGGTGGACGCGCCGGGCCAGGCGGATCATGGGCCGAACGAGCAGCTCGAGACTTCCGAGTAGGAACAGCCACGTACCGGCCATCGTCGTGCTCTCCTGAAAGAACAGGATGCTTCCGATGATGAACCAGACTGCGATGAGGATGTCGTTGATGATGCTGACAACTTCCCAGCGCTGGCGGATCACCAGTTCCTCGTGGCCGATGGTGAAAGTCAGGTCGTTCATAGTGGCTCCTCGGAGGAATGAGTGGTTCAGGTGGCCTACCCCGATCGAGCTACTCGAACCACTGGACCCGGGACGCCATGGACAGTAGCTTTGCGCGACGCGTCTCGTTCGTCTCGCCTATCCGGGCGATGCGTCCGTAGACGTGAGCTCGAAAGTCGTTGTGATCGTTGCGATTCTGCGCGACAGCACTTGTGTGGATGCAGTTGTGCAGCAGGGCTCTCAGAGTGTCGTACTCCTCTCGGGGCACTGCCGGCCACGAGTTGACGACGAGGCCGGTCAGCTGTTGCCGCTGATGAGCGCGTCGCACCCGGGTCTTGTCGGGATGAATCGTGAAACCCTCGTCGTGGGCGATTTGGGCTATCAGCCATAACAGTCTGTCGACGTCGATGTCTGCATCGCCGGAGAAAGCCAGATCGTCGGCGTATCGGCTGTAGCGAGCACCCATGGACCGGGCAAGGCCTGTGGCACGTATATCCAGTTGTCGTGCAGCCAGATTCGCCAGGGCCGGTGATGTCGGCGCACCCTGCGGGAGATGTGTGGTTCGCAGCCGTGCCGCGGTCGGACGGTCCATCCCGACCAGTTCACCGGCCGGGGTGACCGTCGTGCACAGCGCGGCCAGATTCGCAGCGACCTTCCCGGGGTAGCCGACCGCCTCGAAAATGGCGACCACTCGATCGAACCCGATGGACGGGAAGAAGCGTCGAAGATCGACCGAGATCACCACGTCGCGTTCGGAATGCGGTATCGCGAAGGTACGCGGGCTCCGCGCCTTCCGGAAGCCATGCGCAGCCGGATGGGCCGGAATTCGATCGAGTATGCGGCGCAGTATCTTTCGCTGAATCTCTCGCAGACGAGGTTTGGGTACCTCCAGCAGACGCACGCCCTGACGCTTGTCGAGCCGCGCTGATCGATAGTGCTGCAATGGGAACGGCGCAGTGCGCAGCCTGCCCTGAAGATCGGCGAACCATTCGATTTCGGGAACCGTCAAATCCAGCGATTGCGCGAGCTGGCCGGTCGTCTCGTAGCGTGGCACCTCGAATCGCCACGGTTTGATTCCTGGGTTCGTCTCGGGCCGCTGCGAGGACACCGAGGGCTCCGAGATGAACGGAAGATCGCGTAGCAGAACGAAAATCGACGCTTCGTCGAAGGGCGGGTCGGGATACAGATTGATGATTCGGTCTGCGAGCCACGACGCTTTTTCGGGCAACAGCCGTGCGAACGCCTGCTCGAGCCCCGATCGCGTCCACTCCGCATCGGCGGCCAACCGCGCCAGGGTCGCCGCGGCCCGGGGCGTCAATTCACGTTCGGTCATGGGCGGCTCTCAGTAACATGCAGCGGCACGGGGCGACCGAAATCTTTCGTCCCCGGAGCAGTCGGGCACGCGTAGCGTGCGGAGCTGCTTCGGACGCAGTGATCGATTCTCGTGACGTACCCAGGGGTTGCCCCTGAGCGGAGCCTGCGGAGCGATCCATACTTCTGAGACCGGTCCCGCGGACCAACTCTCGCCCACGTACCGCTGCATACGTCCACCATGCCAAATCGATGCCGATCTGTCAGCACGTTGGGTGCGGCACCGCTACGGAAGGATCGACTCCAGCGCGCCCATCACGATCGTCGTCAATGACAGCCCGCCAGTTCCGAACGCTGCGGCCACCACGATGCCGATCAGAGCGTCTTCACGGGACGGCGTCGGCGGTTCGACCCTCTTGTTCATCGCCGTGAACGGCAGCGACCACAACACGTCGACACCTCCACCGAAGACGCGAGTCAGCACTCCGAATTCGTTGTCACCGCGATCCGACGAACCATCCAGCAGCACACTGTCTTCCAGGTTCTTTGCGCGCAGCGACAGAGTGCGTTCCCCGTAGTGGATTCCGACGCGGTAGGACCGTTTGACGAGCCTTGCGCGGCCGGGAGTGAGAACTATCTCGCGACCACCGATGCTCGCATTCAGGTGTGCGGCGGTGCGTGTGCCGATCGGGACTGTGTCCGAAATACGCGCGTCGACGCGCGTGATCGTGACGGGCATCGGTGTGCCCTCGCGATACGAGCCGCAGATTTCGTCGTCCCGATAGATCAGATTCAGTTCCCCATAAATGCCGGTCTCGACCACCACGGTAGTGAAGCCTGGGTTGCCGTCGTCGCAATCCTGCACGCTCGGCAGCCTGTCACATGTTCTGCGTATTACAGACACCAGGGGAACCGATGACTGTCGGGCTGCGTCCAAGAACGTAGGTGTTCTCGAGGAATGGACAAAACCAATGCGCAGGGCACGTCGATGGATACCCGTTGTAACTGCTTTTGCGCTGCTCGCTGGCTGCTCTAGCGAGACCGAGGGTGCCGCGACGCCGGGTATCGAGACGAGGGCAGCAGCCACCAGCACCACCGCGGTGCCGACGACTCCATGGGACCCCTGCACCATCCCCGACGCGGCCATCGAGCAGGCGGGATTGAACGTGGAGACGGAGGAGTCGGGAGTGTTCGGGCGAGATCAATTCGGATTCAAGATCTGCGGATGGGAGAACCGGACGCCGACCAGTAAATACTACGTGCGGATTTTCGTAGGGTTCCAAACCATCGACTGGATCAGCGACACCAGTCGTTTCAAGGGACTGCGCCCTGTCCAGGTTGGGACTCACGAGGCTACCCAGTTTCAACAGGTTTCCGCGAGTGAATCACCCGGCTGCGGCGTCGCATACACGGCCGGTAGAGAACTGATCATGGCGACAATTATCTCCGACGTGCTTGTCGAATCACCGCAATACGACCCATGCACCGAGTTGAACACTTTGATCGCAACGCTCGGTTCCGAACTTCCAAGCTAAACCGCCGCAAACCCAAGGACACCTAACCCATGGCCGATCCCCAGCAGAACATTCTTACTCACTGGCAAGACCTCAACGCCCAAGCCGACGCTGGCATCATCACCATTCCCACCGATGTTGCTGCGAAGTGCGACGCAGCCTGCGTCGCATATCTTGCTCACTTGGGGAGGATGCAACGCAATGCTCTCGCCATCGACATAACAACTCCATGGGGCAGTCTAAAGTCCGCGCAAGATCTGCAGGCCCGGTTCGGTCGCCTGGTCACCGGCACCGACCGGTCGCTCGACGTCATTCTGCAGCAGCACATCGAGGTCATCGAATCCATGCGCATGCTCTTCCGTCGCTACTTCGACGAAACGGCCGGCACCGATGATCTGACGTCGTCGAACATCACGGCGCTCGGTCCGCAAAACTGAAAGGCACAAATCCATTTGTCGAAGCTCGACTGCGCGCTCGTCGTCGCCGAGTCGGTCTGACGCCACTGATATCCCAGTGCAATCCCACACTCGGCTCGACCGTTCGACTCGAGCCATCCGCGCGCCCGCCGAAACCGGTGGCGTCAGCCGCACCTAATTGTTCACGATCGCCTCTGTTACGCGGGAAGCCGCGGATCGAATGCGATCGTGAACCCTCAGGTCCGCTGAAGCGTCAGCCTCCGTGTGCCTCGATCGCCACGGGCTGCCATTCGCGCCAGTTGGCCAGTCGCGACTCGTAGTCCTTCGTCGCGATCTGCAGCGGTGCGTCGCCGAAAAAGACCCGCAGCGGTGGCTTTTCGGCGTCGACGACCTTCAACAGTGCCGACCGCGTGGCAACTGGATCGCCGGGCGTCGCCTGGCGGGCACTGCGGAGTTTTGAGGCCTTCTCCCGAATCGGGTCGTAGGCAGCAATATCGTTGGACTTCTTGGCCGACGGACCGGACCAGTCGGTGGAGAACCCTCCCGGCTCGATCAGCGTCACGTGAATGCCGAAGTCCTCGACCTCCTGGGCCAAGGCCTGACTGAATCCTTCCAAGGCCCACTTGGAAGCGTGGTACGCACCGACATTGGGGAATGCGGAAATTCCGCCGATCGACGACACCTGCAGAATGTGGCCACTCCCCTGCTCACGCATGAACGGCAGCGCTGCCTGCGTCACCCACAGCGCACCGAAGACGTTGGTCTCGATCTGCGCGCGGGCGTCTTCCTCGGAAATCTCTTCGATCATCCCGAACTGGCCGTAGCCAGCGTTGTTGACAACGATGTCGAGCGATCCGAAGGTCCTGTGTGCCAGCGCGACTGCTGCGAAGTCGGCAGCTCGATCGTTCACATCCAGCTCGATCGGCAGAATTGCGTCACCGTACTTTTTCACGAGATCGTGCAGTGTCGCAGTGTTGCGAGCAGTAGCAGCGACTCGATCGCCACGGTCGAGGGCTGCGATCGCCCATTCGCGTCCGAATCCCTTGGAGGTGCCGGTGATGAACCACGTCTTGGCTGCCAATGATCTCGTCCCTTCGCTCTACGGACAAAAGTAGGGACGACGTCCGCTGCAAACGCCTCTCGGCGAGTGGTCGCTCGTAGCGACAAATGGGGGTGAGGCCCGGGGCTTGCCAAGCGAACGCCGTCGAAGAGTCCAACGAGGCACCCCTGCGGACTATTCCCCGCCCTGGGATCGATTTTGCTGGGTCCGGTTCAGCTGTGTTCGGTGATCATCACGGCCATCGTTTTCGCCTCCATTGCTTCGAAGATGTGCAGCACGTCGCCGGGGTAAGCGACGTAATCGCCGGGGAAGAGTTCGACGGCTTCGCCCACCGGCCCCACCAGGGCTCGTCCGGCGCTGAGGACCACATGTTCGACGACACCTGGGGAATGAGGGTCCGATCGCCTCGGCTCGCCGACGTCTGCGCTGACCAGGTAGATGTCTCGTCGAGCGTTCGGCGGAGACGACGCCAGCAGCGTCGCGGAGTAGTCGGCTCTGTCCGATGCGAATCTCGGTCCCTCCCCCGCACGGATCAGCCGGACCGACTGTTTCGCGGGCTCGACCAGTCTGGAGAAAGGCACGTCCAAGGTGACACTCAAAGCCCACAGGGTCTCGAGGCTTGGGTTGCCGGTACCTGATTCCAACTGCGAAAGAGTCGACTTCGCAATCCCGGCACGGCGCGACACTTCCGCGAGGGACAGCCCGACGCGTCGTCGCTCCTGCTGGAGAGCAGCAGCGATGGCCGCTATCGGTGGACCGGTATCCGCCATTCGTTCACTCCATCGGTACGTTCGTTTGATTTGACGAACAGCTTAACATCGTCCACTATAACGACCATGCGTTCGACATGGCGAACCCTTCAGGGTGTGAATATGAGAGACATCGCGTTGGTCTGCCTGGCCGACGCTCTCGTCGGGGCCTCGTTCGGTGCGATCTCCGTGGCGGCCGACCTTCCGTTGTGGTTACCGGTGGCGATGTCGCTGGTCGTCTTCGCAGGATCCTCACAATTCGTTTTCGTCGGCATCCTGGCTGTCGGCGGCAACCCCATTGCCGCTGTTGCCAGCGCGCTGCTCGCCAACACCCGGCTTGTACCACTCGGCTTCTCCATCGGATCCGTGTTCGAGAACGTCTCTCCACTGAAGCGGCTTCTCGGCGCCCACCTCATCACCGACGAAGCGGTCGCATTCAGCGTCGCCGAGAAAGACGAAGGGAGCCGTCGAACAGCCTTCTGGTTGTGCGGAATCGGACTGTTCGTCACGTGGAACATCGGAGTAGTGATCGGCACTCTCGGGGGCGGAGTCATCACCGATACCGCCGCGCTCGGACTCGACGCGGCATTCCCCGCAATCCTCCTGGGACTGATCATGCCTGCGCTCCGAGATCTGGGCACGCGCAGTGCTGCCCTCGTCGGCGCTGGTATTGCTCTGGTCGCATCGATGTTCCTACCCAGTGGACTGCCGGTGCTTCTCTCGCTGATCGCCGTCGTGCCGGCCATGCTGTCCACTACTGCTGTTACGCGACAGGAATCCGCATGAACCTCACGATCCCGCTGATCGCACTCGTCGTCGGCACCTACGCGCTCCGCCTCGCAGGACCGGCATTGCGCACGCGAATGACCATCTCGCCGCGCATCGACAGAGTCATGAATACCTCGGTTGCCGTCGTGTTCGTGGCCCTGATCGCCACCTCCACCCTGCTCGTGGGCAAGGACTTCGCAGGCTTCGCTGCCCCCATCGGCGTCACCGTCGCCGGCATCCTCGCCTGGCATAAAGCACCTTTTGTCGTCATCGTGATCGCTGCCGCAGCAACCACTGCTGCCCTCCGCTGGTTCGGTCTCCCCTGACCCTGCACCGATCCGTTAGTCCACTAGATGTGACATTGACCGCCGAAAAGGCCACCAAATGTCACATCGAGTGCATCTGATTGGGAACATCACCGACGACCGTCGACCCTTTGCGGACTGCTGACCCCGCTCAACCGATTGGGAACCAGTCGAACTTGCATACTGATCTGAGCGCCCACTATTTCCCTACAGCCACGGGATTCCGCTTTCCAAGCCGAATAGTGGGCGCTGACATCAGTTGACTTGCGCAGCTCGAGACCGCCGGCTCCCAATGGACCACCTGCCGTCGCGCACCGCCCTCCCACCAGTTCACCGACGCCTCGAGTCCACTCGATGTGACATTGACCCCCGAAAAGGCCACCAGATGTCACATTGAGTACTAAGGAACGGGAACAATGGTGAAGGAACACGGGAAAACGACTGTCGACTTTGGGAGCAGCAATGACCGCGCTGGATGCAGTACGACGACGGTGGCCGAAGACTATGCCTCTACAGCCGTTGCCGTCGGAGTCGTGGGCCAAGCAGGAGCCCACGTGGAAGGGTGCGAATCCCCAGGTCATAGAGTCTGCTCTCAAGCGTGCGAAGACGCGGACCTCGGGTAACTGGTTCGTGTTCGCCGCCAGTCGCGACGTCAAGGCCGACAAGCCGTTCGGACGCTACGTGGGCACCACCGAACTCGTTGCCTGGCGTGATTCGGCGGGCAAGGTTCACATCGGACCGGGCGCGTGTCCGCATCTCGGCGCTGCGCTGGACACCGCGAAGATCGAGTGCGACACGTTGGTCTGTCGCTGGCACGGTCTGGCGCTCGGACCGAAGGGCAAGCCGGGCTGGCGTCCGGTTCCCGCGTTCGACGACGGCATTTTGGTGTGGGTGCGGCTCGACGAGCTCGGTGGCGAAGAGCCGACGCCGGTGCCCGTGGTTCCGATTCGTCCGCCTGCGTCGACGGCCATCGAAGGTGTGGTGACCCTGGTCGGCAAGTGCGAGCCCGACGACATCATCGCCAATCGCCTCGACCCGTGGCATGGAGCGTGGTTCCACCCGTATTCGTTCGCGAGATTGAAGGTTGTCAGCGCGCCCACCGAGATCGACGTGCCCGACGAGGACGATCGCTTTCTGGTCGACGTGACCTTCCGAGTCAGTCGCGGCGTGGGGGTCCCGGTGCGGGCCGAGTTCGTCTGCCCCGGTCCCCGCACCATAGTCATGCGCATCCTCGAGGGTGAAGGTGCGGGCAGCGTCGTCGAAACGCATGCGACGCCACTTGCCCCCGCGCCCGACGGCACACCGCGCACTGCCGTCATCGAGGCCACGATCGCCAGTTCCGATCGCCCAGGATTCGAGATGGCACGCAAGGTCTCCGGCCTACTGCGTCCGGCGATGAACTTCACCGCCGCCCGCTTGTGGAAGGACGATCTGGACTACGCCGAACGCCGCTACGAACTGCGTTCCACGGGCCGAGCCTGACCCTCGACGAAATCGGCGAGTTGTGCGATGACGGTTCCCCAACCGTCGTAGAAGCCGTACTCCTCGTGCATCTTTCGGTCCTCTTCGTTGCGGTGCATCACGTGGGCGCGGTAGTCCGTTCCGTCGGGATGTTCGGCGAACGTGATCACCGCGGTCATGAACAACTGCGGTGCGGGCCGCCAGCCCTCGACCAGTGAATTCGTGAAGACGATGCGCTCCCCGTCGTCGACGGCGAGGAAGCAACCATCGATATGCGACTCGTAAGGACCGCCGGATTCGCTCATCAGTGTGCGGAATGCGCCACCGGGCTTCGGGTCCCACGCGGCGACTCGACATTGCACAGGAGCTGGAATCCACCACTTCTCGAACTGGGACGGGTCCGTCCAGGCATTCCAGACTGCTGCGCGGGGCGCCTTGATGACCCGGGAGATGGTCAGGTCGAGAGCGGGATCGAACGATGTCATTGCGCTTCACTTTCTTTCGAGGTGACGAACTTTTCGAAGCGATCGGTGCGAGATTCCCAGATGGCTCGCTGTTGCTGCAGCCAGTGGCCGGCCGCATCCAGGTTGGATCGTTCAATCGTGCACGCGCGCACTCGGCCGACCTTGCGGGTGCTGATCCAGCCACTGCGTTCGAGCAGCCGGATGTGCTTCATGAACGACGGCAAAGTCATGTCGAACGGCTCGGCCAGCTCTCCCACGGTTGCCGATCCCGACCCGAGCCGACCCAGGACTGCACGTCTTGTCGGATCGGCCAGAGCCTGGAACACGTCGTCGAGGACATCCGAATGCTGTGCCATAAGGCACACTATCCAGAGGGTCACACTTAGCGCAAGGGCAAAGTATCGACACAGGCCAGAGAAGCGCGACACCTACTGCACCGCAGCACTATTGGTGCTGAAAATTTCTGAAAAAGTTCGAGAACCCTCTTGGCACTCACCGCATGAGAGTGCTAATTTTTGTTCTGCACAGTTGAGGAGCGACTCACCACAGGGGTGAGCGCATCTGCGTACAGGAGGTGGTTGCTGTGCTTCGATTCGATCCGTTCCGTGACGTCGATTCACTGGCCTCGGCGATGCTGGGTGTCTCTTCCGGTTCGGACCGCGCTCCGCGATTCATGCCGATGGATCTGTACAAGGTCGACGATCACTACGTGCTCAGTGCCGATCTGCCCGGCATCGACCCGGGATCGATCGACGTCGATGTCGATCGCGGCACGTTGACGCTCACCGCCCACCGTTCGGTACCGGAAAGCTCCGGTGTGCAGTGGATTTCGTCGGAACGTTTCGCCGGCACCTATCGTCGACAAGTCTCACTCGGTGACGGCATCGACACCGAACGCATCGCTGCGTCGTACGACAACGGAGTTCTGTCGGTGACCATTCCACTCGCCGAGCGGGCGAAACCTCGAAAGATCGACATCGCTCGTACGGAGTCGACCAACGAGCAGAGGTCCATCGAACAAGAGCCGGCCTGAGCCGACCACGACACGGCAGTTGGGGTGATGCGCAGTGGATTCCGATGCAGTGGTGTGGACGGAATCGGCCGACCGTGAGCAGTGGTGGCGGTCGGTGATCGGCGTCGAGACAGGTATCAGGGAATGCTCGCCGGTGGACGCACTGGATCAACATCGGGTCGTACCCATGGACGACGACCTCTACCCGCACGCGAACCGAGAACCCGTCGCGGCCTGACGGGGCAACACACCGGACACGACAGGCCGGCACCGAGCCTTCGGTGCCGGCCTGCGTCGTGGCCTAAAGAACCAAAGAATAGAAGGTGCTCGACGGATCCGAGACGTACTCCCCGAAGGGCGGGCACTCGATGAATCCGTGGCGCACATACAACCTCCGGGCAGCGGCGAAGTAGTTTTGACTTCCCGTTTCCAGGCTCACTCTCTCGTACCCGCGTCGACGAGACGCGTCGAGCACGTGAACAAGCATGCTCGACGCCACCCCGCGTCCTCGCGACGCCGTCGAGGTGCGCATGGACTTCACTTCGCCATGTTCGGGTGAAAGCTGCTTCAGCGCTGCGATACACAACAGTGTGACGGCGTCCCACGCAGTCCACACGGTGACTTCCGGACCCCGCAGACCCGACAGATCGAGGGCATGCACGCTCTCGGCGGGCGACGTCGCGTGCATGTCTGCGAGATGCTCGGTGAGCAACGCCCGTACGGCGGGCCGCACCAGGTCATCGACCTCGATCCGCATCTCTGAGGTCACCTGTTGATAAGCCTCTCGATCGCGTCGAACATCTTGAATCGTCCACTCGTCGGGACTGTTTCGATGTCGTGCCCGGCGATACCCCAGCTGGACAGCAATGTGTTCGCAGCCTGCAGACCGGTGGTGGCAGCACGTTCCATCAGTGCCACCGGCAGATCGATGCGGATACCGTCGCCCGCGAGTACCAGTGCGGGTTCAGGGGTGCGCACCGTCGGGCGCTCGGCGAACGCACCGAGGCCGAACATGGGGCAATCGTCGCGCCACTCGGACCGCTCTGCAAGCACCTCTGCATCAGCAGTCTCCGGATAGATCTCGTGCATCCGGTCCATGAGCTGCTGCCGCGTGATTTCCTCGGACTCCTCCGCGGCGTAGGCATGAAGCTCGACGACGGAACCGCCGGTGCGGGCTGCCCACTCCGCAGCCTCGTCCTCGAAACGTTCGAGCACACTGATGTTGTCGATCGGGGGCATGCCACCGGTTCCGATGAATGCGGGGCGATCGGCATTGACGGGCTTGCTCAGCCACACCCGATGCACCATGAACGGCGGCGTATTCTGAAGCGCAGCAATCTGTTTGCGCCAGGCGGACGTGCCGAATTCGGGTGACTGGTCGAGCACCCGCTGCAGGCCGGCGATATCGGTGGCCAAGACCACGGCATCGGCGTCGATGATGCCGCCCGCGTCGACGCGGAACTTACGCAGGCCGCCGCGGGTGATCTCACCGCACGGTGTAGAGGTTCTGATGTCGACACCGAGACCACCGAGGTACTCGCCCAGCGGGTTCCACAGTGCCTGCGGGTACGCGTCGCGCGGCACGTCGAAGATCAGGCCCTCGGATGAGCCGAGGAAATAGATGTGAAACATCATCGCCAGTTCGGCTGCCGACATCTTCTCGGGATCGGCGAAGAAGCTGCGCGAGAACACTCCGAACGCCAGGTGACGAGCGGCCTCGGGAAAGTTGATGTTGCGTAGGAACTCCGCGGCCGGTGTGGTGTCGAGCTCGTCGAACGTCTTGGGCACACTCACCGTCATCAACGGCAATGCCGCAATGCCGTTGAGATCGGTCAGATCTTTCCAACGGAACGTCGGACTGCGCTTGACGAACGCGAACGCGTTGAGTGGCGGCGTCTCGGGCAAGCCCTTGAATCCGTCGATTCGGCCGTCGCCGTCGATCAGCGGATAGTCGTCGACCGGACGCAACCGTGCCAACTCCGGATCAGTGCGTCGCAACAGGTTTCGAAGGTTGTAGTACTGCCTGAAGAACGCGTGGAAGCCGCGGCTCATCGTCGCGGGAGACCCGTCCTCGAGCGTGGTGTCCCATCCGCCGACACGGCCGCCGAGGTAGCTCTCGCGCTCGACCAGGTGCACCTTGACACCACGTTCGGCCAGCGCCGTCGCGGCACTCAAACCCGCGATGCCGCCGCCGACCACCACCACATGCGGAACATCGGCCAATTGGCTTGCGTCCGAGTATCCCTGGGACGCAGCGTGGGTGACCTTCTTGGAGTCGGTCAACGCTCTTCCTCCGCGGGCCTGGAGCCGAGGAACGTGTGCACCACGCCGTTCTGCCATCCGGTCATCGTCTCGCGGGCGACGCCGGTGTAGCCGGCGCGTTGCATCCGCCGCATGAAGGCCGACGCCCCGTCGAAGGTCACGACGCTTCGCCACAGGTGCCGGTACAAGGTCGCGTCGCGAGTCGCCAGCCACCCGAGCGGAATGATGATGCCCCAGCTGACCACATTCCAGGAGATCCTGGCCCGCAGCGAATCGTGCACCGAGTATTCGTGGAATGCGATCGTCGAACCAGGACGCAGTAGTGCAAGAAGCGATTTCAGTTCGGTATCGGGCTCGTCGACGTTTCTGATGAGGTATGCGGCCAGGATCGCGTCGAACGGGCCGTCGACCCCGTTGACGGCCAGATCCTCCACACGCGAGTGCACGAAGGTCACATTCGACGGCCAGTCCTTGCTACGGGCGACCTCGAGCATCTCGGCAGAGGCGTCGGCGGCGACGATCTCGGCATGGGGCGCGGCTTCGAGCAGTGCGGCTGTGGATGCCCCGGTGCCGCAACCGATGTCGAGCAAACGCAGCCCCGCACCGAGATCGGGGATGCGCAGACGCTGAGCCGACTTCAGCAGGTGATCGTGATAGCCGGGATTCGCACCGACGAGGCGGTCGTATGCCTTCGCGCCGACGTCGAATGCTCCGGGTACTTCGTTTCGCGGCAGACCGCTCTTACCGACCTTCACAGTGCCTCTTCCTTGCTCACGCGGGCAGAGGGCCCACCCTGGACCGATACGACATCACCGTGTTGCAACTGCCGTCCACGCCGCACATCGACGTCCCCGTTGACGCTGACCAGACCGTCGGCGATCACGCCCTTCGCCTCGGCTCCGGATTCGATGAGGTTGGCGAGCTTGAGAAACTGGCCCAATCTGATCGATTCGTCGCGGATGGGGACATCGTGTGCGTCGGACATGTCTCCATCCTGTACTAGCGCGCCGTTCACTGCTACCAACGAGTCACATCGAGGAGCGGAACGTGCGCAAGCGCAGGCTGTTGCTCACCACGAACACCGAGGACAACGCCATCGCAGCACCGGCGAGCATGGGGTTGAGCAGACCCGCAGCGGCCAGCGGAATGGCGGCCACGTTGTACGCGAAGGCCCAGAACAGGTTGCCCTTGATGGTGCTCAGCGTGCGACGCGAAAGCCGAATCGCGTCGCCAACGGCCCGAAGGTCGCCTCGCACCAGGGTGAGATCACTGGCCTCGATCGCCACATCCGTACCGGTTCCCATCGCAAGGCCCAGGTCGGCCGTGGCCAGCGCGGCCGCGTCGTTGATGCCGTCGCCGACCATCGCGACGACCCTGCCCGACGCCTGCAGCTCTCGGACAGCGTCGACCTTGCCCGTCGGCAACACCCCGGCGATGACCTGATCGATGCCCACCTCGGCGGCAATGGCATCGGCGGCGGCCTCGTTGTCGCCGGTCAACATCACCGGCGTCAGCCCCAGCGCGCGCAATTCCGCGACGGCCTGCCTCGAGGTCGGCTTCACCGAGTCGGACACGACCAGTACCCCGCGAGCCCTGCCGTCCCACCCGATCGCGACGGCTGTGCGCCCCTGACGCTCGGCAGTCTCGAATGCCTCGGCCAAGTCTGCGGGTAGTGGCATCGACCAATCGGCCAGCAGTGTCCGACGACCGATGACCGCGGCGCGACCATCCACGACGCCCTGCACCCCGAGACCATCGAGGCTGGTGAATTCGTCGACCGTCATGGACTGGGTGGAGGTCGCGATGGCTCGGGCAATGGGGTGCTCCGAACCCGATTCCAACGCCGCAGCCACGGCACGGACCACGTCCTCGTCCTCGCCGTCGGCCACGTGCACCGAGTGCAGTGTGATCTCGCCGGTCGTGACGGTGCCGGTCTTGTCCAGCACGACGGTGTCGACGCGCCGCGTGGATTCGAGAATCTCCGGCCCCTTGATCAGAATGCCGAGTTGCGCAGCCCGGCCGGTACCGACCATCAACGCTGTGGGCGTGGCCAATCCCAGCGCGCAGGGGCAAGCGATGATGAGCACCGCGACCGCAGCGGTGAACGCGCCCGCTGCGGAACTGCCTGCACCGAGCCAGAACCCGAGCGTGGCGACCGAGATCGCGATGACGATCGGGACGAAGATGCCGGAAATCCGATCGGCCAAGCGCTGCGCCTGCGCCTTGCCCGTCTGCGCGTCTTCGACCGCCTTCGCCATCTGCGCCAGCTGGGTATCGGAGCCGATTCTGATTGCCCGCACTGTGATTCGTCCACCGACGTTCACAGTGGCACCGATTACAGCGTCGCCGACGCCGACCTCCTCGGGCACGGATTCACCCGTCAGCATCGAGCGGTCGACGGCCGAGGAACCGGTCTCGACGGTTCCGTCGGTGGCGATTTTCTCCCCGGGACGGACGACGAACAGATCGCCGACGGCCAGTTGTTCGATCGGAATCTGTTGTTCACGATCGTCTTTCAGTACGGCGACCGTCTTGGCACCGAGGTCCATCAGCGCCCGCAACGCCGCCCCGGCCTGCCGTTTCGATCGACTCTCGAACCACCGGCCGGCCAGGATGAAAGTCGTCACGCCCGCCGCAGCTTCGAGGTAGATGTTGCTTGCGCCATCCATCCGCGCGATCGTGAACGCGAACGGATGCGTCATGCCGGGCGTGCCCGCGGTGCCGAAGAACAGTGCGTACAGCGACCAACCCAGCGCCGCGAGGGTTCCCATACTGACGAGCGTGTCCATGGTCGAGGTGCCGTGCCGCAGGTTGACCCATGCGGCACGGTGGAACGGTAGTGCTCCCCACACGACGACGGGAGCGGCGAGCGTCAGCGAGAGCCACTGCCAGTTGTTGAACTGAAGGGCCGGGATCATGGCCATTGCGATCACCGGAATGCTGAGCACCGCCGAGACGATCAATCGCTGCTTCAGCGGATCGAACGGCGTGTCGGCTTCAACAGGCTCGGCAACTGGAAGGCTCGCGGTGTAGCCGGCCGCTTCGACTGCGGCGATCAGCTCGTCGGTGGCGACGCCGTCACTGGTGACGCGCGCCTTCTCGGTGGCGTAGTTGACCGTCGCCGACACCCCGTCGAGCTTATTGAGCTTGCGTTCGATGCGGTTGGCGCACGACGCACAGGTCATGCCGCCGAGGATCAGTTCGGTTTCCTGGCTCATGCCTGCCCCTCCTGTACCTCGATGGTGAATTCGGCTGTGTGCACGACGCCCTCGTGCTGGAAGTCCAGATACAGCGCATACATTCCCGCCGTGGGCGCGTCGACGGTGAAGTCCACCGTCGGACCGGGCGGTCCCTCCTCGGGATGGACGTGCAGATAGGCCAGGTCGTCGGCTCGCAGCGCGACCAGGTGGCCATACGCGCCGAGATACGGCTCCAGGTCGGTGACCTTGCGGCCGTTCTGCTCGATCGTCGATGCGACGGTCGAGCTCGTACCTGCGGTGACCGCACCGGCGAGTGTCACGGAGTAGCCGTCGGTACTCGATGTCACATTCGGTGGACTCGGGGGCTGCGGACTCGGGGGCTGCGGCCGATAGTCGCCCGGCACGCTCAGTTCCGCCCCCAAGGTGATGTTCTCCCCGCCGGCCGGGGTGAAGTCGGCAAAAAGACGATACGGCCCAGGCCGGGTGAGGTCGAGAGTTGTCGACCAGGTGCCCGACGCATTTCGCGTCGGATGTACGTGCTGGAAGTCCGTCAGATCGCGCCTCACGGCGACGAGGTGCAGTTCCTTGGTGTGCATGACGTCGTAGTCGGTCAGCGCAGCCCCGCCCGGTCCTCGGATCGTGAAGGCGATCGGTACTGCCGCGCCGGACTCGACGACGGGCCGATCGAGCGAGAACGTGTAGCCGCCCTGGGAGGCCTGCAGCCCGGCGGGCATCACGACGGCGGCGGCTCCCTCGTCGTGCGCGCCGTGGTCGGTGTGCGGCGTTGCTGCGGTCGCCCCGGCGTCGGGTCCGATCTTGTCCCCGACGAACAGCGCCGCCAGGAACAGAAACGCGATTCCGACGACGAATCCCACGAGCTTGGTGGGGGCGTCGAGTTCCTGCCGTCCGAAGTGCATGTCGCTACCCTACCCCCCCAGGGTATCCAGATGGAAGCTGGGGTGCGGGCGCTGCTCCTGCTCGATCGGGTCGTCGGGACAGCTGAAATCCCGTCGATGTCATTTCGCCGCAATGACAATGGCCATGGCGGTGCCCGATGCGGTTTGTAACGCAAACGACCCGACCGACGAAATCCCGGGTAACCCGCTGGCAACTGCAGTCGGGGTCGGTTCGGGTGGACATGATGGGGATCGAAAACATGAATGGTGGCAAGTCGAAGCGTGTGCGCGTCGCGTTGAGCGCGTTCGCGATCGGAGCCCTCGGTGCCGGAGTTGTGGTGGCAGCACCCTGGTCCGCATCCGAGACGAGTGTCGAGGCGTCCGTCGAGCTGGTCTCGACAGCGACCTGCTACGACATGGTCAGCATCGCCATCGGCGGCCGCAACGACACCCCTCGCGAGGGAGTCAAATGGCTGACGAAGCCCGACGGCACCCGCCTTCCCGCAGCGATGTCCGGCGACTACTCGAGCGACTGGATCGACCAGGTAGTGCGAGCTCCCAACAACGGCAACGTCGTTCCGGACTCCTACGCCGCCGTCTACGTCGAGTACCCCGCGAACATGGCGAGCTACGAGAACGCCGTGCAGACCGGCGTCACCAACTCGCAGACCATCATGAAGGAAATCACGGCGTCCTGCCCCCAGACTCGCTTCGCCATCGTCGGTTACAGCGAGGGTGCAGACGTGGCCCGCCGGACCGCCATGGAAATCGGCAACCAAACTGTTCCCGCGGACGGCAAGTACGGCATCATCGACCCCAACCAGGTTGTGGGTGTCGTCATTCTCGCCGACGCCGGCCGCGAGGCCGGACAGGGACCGTTCCCGGGTGCCGAGAACCCGTTCGGCAATCCCGACGGCTTCGACACCAAGTACCAGAATGGCAACAACCCAATTTCCGGGCAGGGCGCGTTGCCCGGAACCTCGGGCGGCTTCGGCGCACTCGACGGCCGAGTCGCATCCTTCTGCTCCGAGGGCGATCTCACCTGCGCCCTCCCGGAGAACACATCGCTGATTCACCTCGCTGCCAATATCGGCCGACAGGTCAACGCCGATGCGCTGGAAAAAGAGAAGCTGACGCCCGCCACCGGCGCGGATCTGGCGCTCGCCTTGGGCCGCATCGCAGTCAATGCCTTCAACGACATTGCATCGCAGCCCAATTGGATGCAGAGCGACGAGACGTTCCTCGACGTGCTGATCAAGGTGTCCGAACCCACCTACAAGCCCGGCGCAGCGGTCACACCGGTCGCCGCCCAGGTGGACGGCGAGCAGGAGCCGATCGAGACCGGGCAGATGATCGACATGGTCTACCTGCCACAAAAGATCTTCCGCGAGATCACCGGATTCATCTCGTCCAACCAGAACACCATCCCGGTCGTGATGAACGATCCGTACGGTCTGACGCTGGGACCGGGTTCGGGACACCACTTCGATTACTGGCGCGACGCCGATGCCGCCAACGGCAAGCCGCTCACCTCGGCTCAATACGCCGCAGCGTGGCTGACCGAGCTGGTGCAGGAAGCAAACAGGGGCGAGCCGGTGAAGACCAAAGAGGTACAGGAGAAGGCGGGACGTGCAGCGATCCAGACGATCGCGGCACCCGCGACCACCTCGGCACCTGCAACCACTTCGGCAACCGCAACTCCGAAGGCCACGACGACCGCGCCGGCAGCCTCGGCACCCGTCGTGACCACCACGGTTCCGGTTGTGCCTGCACCCGCGGCCGAAGCACCGGCACCGGTGTCCGAGCCGGCCGTGACCCCCGAGTGCACCGTCCCCGTCGAAGGTCAGACCCCCGCAGAAGGCGCACCGCCGGTCTGCGTGACCCCGACCGAGACGGCTGCTCCGACTGCAACCGACACTTTCGTTCCCACAACCACCGAGGTCATGCCCGCGTCGTAGCCCACTGCACCGAAGGCACTCACGAGCCCGTCCACCGCAACATCCGGTGGGCGGGCTCCGGTGTTTCAGGCCGTGCCGCTATCTACGCCGCACCACCCACACCCCGGCCGCGCAGACCGAAAGTACGACGAGGCCGCCGATGGACAGGGCGATCTCGGTCGGCTGAGAACCGCCGAAGAAGTCGGCCCCGGACCCCAGCGGCCCATAGCTGCCGCCGTAGATCGTGATCGTCAGCACCATGGTGAACGGGACGGTCATGCCGATGGCCAACGAGCTCGGAGCCGTCGGCAGGGCGGAGACCACGACGTAACCGGCAACCACCGGCACCACCCACTGTGCGAGCGAGAAGGGCAGCGCACCGAGATAAATCTGCGCAAAATTTGCGGCCGCAAGCGCCAGTAGCGCAAGAAGCCCCAGGTAGATCTGCGGGAAGCGGTAGGCGATCAGCCCGCCGGCGGCCAACAGCAACACCGTGAATCCGAGTGAGGGATAGGACCGGTCGACGACATCGAGGCTGCCCAGCCCGGCCGCCCACGAGGCGAACAACACGAGGATGAGAGAGCCGTCACGCTGGGGTAGGAGCCACGCGGCAACCAGCGCCGAGACAGTCAGCCCGGCGAGCGCGAGAAACCATACAAGGCTGCTGTCTCGGTATTCGGTGGCCCACCAGCCGAATCCGCCGGCCACCAGGGGCAGAGCAATACCGACCGCGAGCAGTCGACTACTGGTCTGCGACGCCGCAACGGAGGATCTGCGATACCCGGCCACCAGAAATATGGCGGCGAGCACGGCCAGGGCCACCGCGATGGCGGCCCTCTCCGGCACCACCGCATCCTCGGGACCCGCGACCACCCACGCGAACTGCGGGCCGTCCGAGGTCGTCAGCAACGTCCCGAGCGCGGCTCCCACGCCTGCGGCGGCGAGAATTCCGATTGCCAGCGCCGCCCGCGCCCCACGATGAGCTGCGGTCAGGATCGCCGACGCCCCGAGCAGCACCCCAGCGCTCACCGCCGCTGCCCAATCGCCCAGCAATCCCGAAGCCATGCCGAGCGATTCGAAGACGATGACAAGCAGCGCTGCCACCGCAATCCAGAAGCCCGCCCGTCCTCCCGAGCGCGCCAGCATCACCGCACTGACTGCTGCTGCGACGGCGAGCACCGCCACACCGTCGAGAATTGCTGACGCGCCGAAACCGAAATCGTTGTACAGAAGCGGCTCTCGCAGTGCCATGACACTGATCGAATAGCCGACGGTCAGACCGGCGAGGAGCATCGACAGAACTTTCATACTGCCGATCATGCCGTCAGCCGAACTTCACTCCCTGCGCCAGGGGCAATTCGTTCGAGTAGTTGACTGTGTTCGTGGCCCGCCGCATGTAGGCCTTCCATGCGTCCGAACCGGATTCGCGTCCGCCGCCGGTGTCCTTCTCGCCGCCGAAGGCACCGCCGATCTCGGCGCCGGAAGGTCCGATGTTGACGTTGGCGATACCGCAATCCGAACCGGCCGCGGACAGGAAGCGCTCCGCTTCACGCAGGTCGGTGGTGAAGATCGACGACGAAAGACCCTGCGGCACATCGTTGTGCAGTGCTATGGCTTCATCGAGAGTGTCGTACGTCAGCACGTACATGATGGGCGCGAACGTCTCGTGCTTGACGATGTCGGTCTGCGCGGGCATCGTCACGATCGCGGGCTGCACGTAGAACGAGTACTCGTCGACCACATTCACCCGCTCCCCGCCGACCACGACCGTGCCGCCGTCGGACACCGCTGCCTCGAGCGCCTTCTGGTATCCCGCGAACGCGCTGGCATCGATGAGCGGGCCCACGAGAGTGTCACTGGCCAGGGGAGATCCGATCGAGAGCGTCTCGTATGCCGCGACCAACTTCGCGACCAATTCGTCCGCAACAGAGGAATGCACGATGACGCGTCGCAGCGAGGTGCAGCGCTGACCCGCCGTCCCCGCTGCGGAGAACACCAGCCCACGCGTCGTGAGATCCAGATCGGCCGACGGCGTCACGATCGCTGCGTTGTTTCCGCCGAGCTCGAGCAACACCCGGCCGAATCGCTCGGCGACACGCGGCGCGACGGTCCGGCCCATTCTGGTCGAGCCGGTTGCCGAGACCAACGCAACCCGCGAATCATCCACCAGCGCTTCGCCGGACGCGCGGTCGCCGGTCACCAGCTGAGCGATCTTGGGGTCCACGCCCGCCGCAGCGGCGGCACGCTCGAACAGAGCCTGCACTCCGACGGCAGTCAACGGCGTCTTCTCGGACGGCTTCCAGATGACGGTGTCGCCCGCGACCAGAGCGAGAGCGGTATTCCAACTCCACACTGCAACAGGGAAATTGAACGCAGTGATGACGCCGACGACACCGAGCGGGTGCCACTGTTCCATCATGCGATGCCCGGGCCGTTCGGTGGCGATCGTGTTGCCGTACAGCTGTCGCGAGAGTCCGACGGCGAAGTCGCAGATGTCGATCATCTCCTGCACCTCACCGAGCCCCTCGGAGACGATCTTCCCGGCTTCGATCGACACCAACGCGCCAAGGTCTTCCTTGTGTACGCGCAGCAGTTCACCCAGCTCCCGGATCACCTGACCACGCGCCGGGGCAGGCACCTGCGACCACGACACGAACGCGGTGCGCGCGTCGGCGATCGCGCCGTCGACGTCGGCTGCCGAGGCACATGCCAGCGACGCCAGGTTCCCACCGGTGATGGGCGAACGCGCGACGATCGAATCGGGTCCCGCGGGGGCGTCGAGCGCGATGGACGCACCCAGCCGGTCGAGGATGGCGCGAGTGCGCACACTCAACTCGTCGTGGGTGATGGATGCAGACATGCGCGTACACCTTCCGTGAAGAGAACCGAACCGTCGGAGATCAGCCTACCGAGAGGGTCACAACCGTATATTTTCCTGCGTATTGAGCTTGCTTACGGAATATTAACGCGTATCTTCGACGTCATGACGCAAGTATTACAGCGCACCGGAGTGACCATCGACGCCTCCAACGTCCGCGAGGTGATCGGTGGACACCTGCTGGCCGATGGCTTCGAGCTGGTTCTCGACCTCGACGCCTCGACCGGATCCACCCTGGTCGACGCCAGGGACGGCACCCGCTATCTGGACCTGTTCACCTTCTTCGCGTCCAACGCACTGGGCATGAACCATCCGGCCCTGGTCGATGACTCGGAGTTTCGGGCCGACCTGATGCAGGCGGCCATGAACAAGCCCAGCAACTCCGACATCTACACCGTGCCGATGGCCCGATTCGTCGACACGTTCGCCCGAGTCCTCGGCGACGATCGACTCCCCCACCTCTTCTTCGTCGAGGGCGGCGCACTCGCTGTGGAGAATGCGTTGAAGGTCGCATTCGACTGGAAGTCGCGATGGAACGAAGGGCACGGGCTGGATCCATCGCTCGGCACACAGGTGATGCACTTCGAGCACGCCTTCCACGGACGCTCGGGCTACACGATGTCGCTGACCAACACCGACCCGAACAAGGTCGCGCGCTTTCCGAAGTTCGACTGGCCGCGGATTCCGTCCCCGTTCATCAGATCCGGCGTGAACATGGACGAGCTCGAAGACGCTTCCTTGGCGGCAGCACGGCTGGCCTTCGAGGCGAACCCAGACGACATCGCCTGCGCCATCATCGAACCCATCCAGGGTGAGGGCGGAGATCACCACTTCCGGCCGCGGTTCCTACGGAAGTTGCGCGTCCTCTGTCACGAGTTCGATGCGCTGTTCGTCATGGACGAAGTACAGACCGGAGCCGGCATGACCGGTACCGCATGGGCCTTCCAGCAACTCGACGTCGTCCCGGACGTCGTCGCCTTCGGCAAGAAGGTTCAGGTGTGCGGCGTCATGGCCGGCGGTCGCGTCGACGACATCGACGACAACGTCTTCGCCGTCAGCTCCCGCATCAACTCGACGTGGGGCGGCAACCTCACCGACATGGTGCGATCGCGTCGAATCCTGGAAGTAGTGGAGTCCGAGAAGCTTATTTCTCGTGCCGGTCAGCTCGGAGACGTATTGCTGACGATGCTGCAGGAGTTGGCAACTCGACACTCAGTGGTATCCGAGGTCCGCGGACGCGGTCTGATGTGCGCCTTCTCCCTGCCCGACGCCGCCACCCGCGACCGAGTGATCGAGCTGTTGCGTACCGAGGAACATGTGCTCGCCCTGGGCTGCGGTGATGCAGCGGTGCGATTCCGACCTGCACTGACGATCACCGAAGCGGAGCTGACACAAGCAGTCGAGTCCATCGACCGGGTGCTGGGCATGCTGTAGCAATGTCAGGCAATCCTTGACACGACCCGCTTCAAGTGTCAGGCTTTCCCTGACACAGGAGGTCGCCATGGATCCCATCATCCTCGCAACCGAGGCAGATATCACCGCTGCGACGCGGGCCGTCGTCACGGCAGCAGCCACCGAAGCCGGGCGCATCGCCGACGAGATCATCGGCACCGGCCCACTGCCGGGCACCCCGGAATGGGAGGCCGAGCAATCGACCGACCTGCCCGCACGACGGAGCATCGCATGGCACCTACTGAGCCTGCGCGTTCAACTGGCAGCGGGCCTGGACGGCATCGAAACCGTTGTTGTACTACGGGTTTCGGGTGCAACGTGGGCGACCATCGGCACCGCTGTCGGCATGTCACGGCAGTCCGCCCACGAGCGGTGGGGTGCCCGTTCGGCGGCCGTTCTCGATCCCGTCGGCGACGGCTTGCCCGAGATCGTGCCGAACGACAGTCCCACCTGAGCTACAGCAGCATCCGCGCTGCGCCCGCTGCCACGGCGTCGGCCGCTCGCTGAAGTGCGGCCGAGGACAGCGACCATTGTTGCCAGTACAGCAGCACATCGTCGATTCCATTGACGTCGAAGCACTTCAGCGAGTCGCGGGCCTGCAGATCGGGGATCATCCCCCACCCGAAACCCAGGTCGACTGCGCGCGCATAGTCGGCAGAGGCCGGTACCAGGTGCCGCGGCGGCTCGTGCGGACCGATATCGAATCGCCGTAAGTAATTGTCCTGCAATCGATCGTCGGCGTCGAACACCACCACAGGTGCGGAACGAAGGGCCTCTGCGGTCACCCCCGCAGCGAACCACCGTTCGACGAACTCGGGGGTGGCCGACGGCCGGTAGCGCATCGCACCGAGCCGTCGCACGGTGCAGCCGCGAACCGGATCGGCCACGGACGTAATTGCAGCAGAGACGATCCCGTCGTGCAGCAACTGCGCCGTCCGATCCTGATCCTGTCGATGCAGATCGAAGGTGGTGCTGTGCGCCAGTGGTGCGAGCGCAGGCAGAACCCAGGTCGCCATCGAATCAGCGTTGACGGCAAGCGAAATGGGCGCGGCGACGCCGTCGTCACTCAGTTCGGTTCGCGTCTGCTCGGTGAGAGTGTCGATCTGGCGCGCCAAGCGCAGCACTGCAACGCCGGACTGGGTGGCAACGACCGGCTTGCTCCGCTGAACCAGCGTCCGGCCGAGCGACTGCTCCAGCGACTTGATGCGCTGACTCACCGCCGACGGCGTCACATACAGCGCGCGTGCGGCCGCCTCGAACGTCCCGCCGTCGACCACCGCTTTCAGCGCTCTGAGCTGCTCGATCTCCATCATATGAAGCTACGCTTATCGATCCTGAAATACATTCGCTGGATCTAATCAGCCAGCTCTCCTAGCGTTTCCATCATGACCTCGCTTGCCGCCGCCCAATCGACTCTCACCGGGTTGGGCGTCGGACTCTCCCTCATCGTCGCCATCGGGGCGCAGAACGCGTTCGTGCTGCGCAAGGGCCTGCAACGCGCCCATGTCCTGCCGGTCGTGGCGGTGTGCGCCCTGTCCGACGCGGTTCTCATCCTGGCGGGGGTGGCAGGCATCGGCGTTCTCGTCGACCGGTTTCCCGTCGCTCTGCGGGTCGTGACCGTCCTCGGCGCTCTGTTTCTCCTCGTCTACGGCTTGCTGGCGTTGAACCGCGCCCGCACTCCGTCCGCCATGACCGCGGATGCGCACGGCGGTGGTTCGCTGATCGCCGCAATCGCCACGTGCCTGGCTCTGACCTGGCTCAACCCGCACGTCTACCTCGACACTGTCGTGTTCCTGGGCTCGATCGGCAACCGTCAGGCGGGCGACCTGAAGTGGTGGTTCGCCATCGGCGCGATGCTGGGCAGCGTGCTGTGGTTCACCGCCCTGGGATACGGATCGCGGGTGCTCGGTCCGCTGTTCGCGAGGCCGGCGGCGTGGCGAGTACTCGACCTCGGAAACGGCATCATGATGCTCACCCTGGCGGCGCTGCTGGTGTTCGGCTGAGAATGGACACCGAGGTCACCACCCGATACGAAGGACCCATGGCGCAGCTGACGACGTTCCCGGAGCCCGATTCTTCCTTGTCCGACCCCGCCGACTGTGCCGTCGGAGTGGACTCTCCTCGAGATGCTCACCCATCCGGTGCACATGGAGCAGCGCTGGTTCGTCTGGGGATTTCTCGGCAGGGCCGTCGACGCGCCCTTCGGTGACGAGAAGGACGGTTCCTGGCATGTAGGTGCCGACGTCGACGCCGAGAGTTTACTGATCAGGCTCGACGCTGGTGCCCGGCTCACCGACGACGTACTGCGCTCACATCGGATGAACGAATTGGCGACTCTCGGTGGGCGATTCACCGAGGAGCAACCGACGCTGATCTGGATCTGCTTTCATGTACCCAGGAATACGCCCGCCATCTCGGCCACCTCGATGTCGCTGTCGAACTGGCCGGCGGGCCTACAGGCGAAGGGTCGCAATGAGAATCAACATCACCAGTGTGTTCGTGGACGATCAGGACAAGGCACTGAAGTTCTACACCGAGGTACTGGGATTCGTGGTCAAACACGACATTCCCATGGGTGGGACCGATCGCTGGCTCACCGTCGTATCCCCTCAGGAGCCGGAGGGCACCGAGTTGCTGCTCGAGCCCAGTGGCCATCCAGCAACCGGTCCGTTCAAGACCGCGCTGTACTCCGACGGCATTCCGTTCACCCAGTTCGCCGTCGAAGACCTTGCAGCCGAGCATGATCGACTCGTCGGGCTGGGTGTCAGGTTCACCCAGGAGCCGACCGAAATGGGCCCCGTGATCTCCGCAGTGCTCGACGACACCTGCGGCAACCTGATTCAGATCATCGCTCCCTCGAGCTGAGGCCGCGTCAGCCCCAGTTCGCGGCATTCGTCAGGCAGAACGGATGCCCGGCCGGGTCGAGCAACACGCGCCATGTCTCGCCCGGCTGGTCCTCGGGCAGAGTCGCACCCAATTCCACAGCAGCACGGGCGGCAGCGTCGAGATCCTCGACAGCGAGGTCGAAGTGAAACTGCTTGCTGCCGTTTGCATTCGGCCACGTCGGTGGCTGATAGTCGTCGACGCGTCCGAACCCGAGCGCACTGCTCGGGCCCTGTAGCATCGCGTACTCCTTCTCTGCATGGACGACGCTCCAGCCCAGCAACGACGACCAGAACGCCGCGCTGACCTCGGGATCAGCACAGTCCAGGGTGACCATCTTCAGCGTGGCCACGGGTGTGTCGGTCATGGTTTTCCTCCTTTGGAGCCTGTGTCGGACCAGACTCCTACACTGACGGCCGTGCCGGATAGGAAAAACGCGACAGCCACCCAAGCGGGCGTGCTGCGGCCGGATCAGCTGGCGCAGTACGTCGACCTCGCGCGACTACCGTGTGCGGCGGCGTTGGAACCGTGGGTCGAGAACTACTGGCAACTCCAGTGGACTCTGCCGCCGGGCACCTCGTACCGCAGCTCGACGCTGCCGCACCCGGCCTGCACACTCAGCGTCGAACATGGCTGGACCAGAGATGGCGTCGTCGACCCCGTGGTGGTGACCGGAGTGCTCACGCGCCGCTTCGACGTCGAACTCGCTGAATCGGGTTGGGTGTTCGGCGTCAAGTTTCGGCCGGGCGGTTACGCGGCGTTCACAGGAACAGTGGCTCGATACCTGCGCGATGTCCGCGTGGCCTCACCCACGCCCTTTCGGGCCGATACCGTCGACGCCTTGGCGGAACTGGGCCCACATCTGAACGCCGACCGCTGCCGAACCGTCGTCGACGCGGTTCTCGCGCCCTACGCACCGAAGATCGACCGGGAGTACGAGATCGTCCTGAACATCATCGGCACAATGCTCGGTGACAGGACTCTCGTTCGCGTCGCTCAGGTGGAGGACAGATGCGGCGTCGGGACTCGTCGGCTGCAGCGGCTGTTCGAACGTTAGGTCGGCGCGACGCCGAAGTGGGTTCTGGGTCGGTATCGGATTCACGACGCTGTCAGTGATCTCGACAACGGCTACACCGGTTCCCTGGCAGACCTGGCGGCGCGATACGGCTGGTTCGACCAGGCGCATTTCACCCGCGAGTTCACCGAACTGGTCGGGATATCCCCCGGTATGTACCAAGGGTGAGTAACGCCTTCGTCACGCATTGGGACTTTTGCCGCTTCGTTTGGCACAGTATCTCGCGGTGCTCGGTAGTACCGAGCGGTGAACAGCAGAACAGAGGAAGAGTGGGCTTCAACGCATGATCAACATTCTCGTTGCCGGCGGTATCGCGTTGGCGGTCTCGATTCTGTTGACGCCGTTTCTCATCGCGCTGTTCACCCGGCAGGGCTTCGGCCAGGAGATTCGCGTCGAAGGTCCGGCGAGTCACCATGCCAAGCGCGGAACGCCGACGATGGGCGGCGTTGCGATCGTCGTGGGTCTGTGGGCCGGTTATCTCGGTTCTCACCTCGTGGCGATGGGCGGCGATGGACCGTCGGCCTCGGCCCTGTTGATCCTCGGTCTGGCGACCGCTCTCGGCATCGTCGGTTTCCTCGACGACTACATCAAGCTCCGCATGAAGCGGAGCCTCGGGCTCAAGGCAACCGGTAAGTACGTCGGCCAGATCAGTGCAGCGGTGATCTTCGCAGTACTGGCACTGCAGTTTCGCAATGGGAACGGGCTGACGCCGGGCAACGTCGAACTCTCGCTCGTGCGTCAATCGACGTTCTTCACGATGGCCCCGATCGTCTTCGTGCTGTTCTGTGTCTTCCTCGTGGTTGCCTGGTCCAATGCCGTCAATCTCACCGACGGGCTCGACGGCTTGGCAGCAGGGTCGATGACTCTCGTCCTCGGCGCGTACACCGTGATGACGTTCTGGCAGTACCGACAGTCGTGCGCAACCAATTCGGTGGCCGGGTGCTACCAGGTGCGTGATCCGCTCGACCTCGCCGTCGTCTGCGCCGCCGCTGCCGGCGCCTGCATCGGGTTCCTCTGGTGGAACGCCGCTCCGGCCAAGATCTTCATGGGCGACACCGGTTCCCTCGCCCTCGGTGGACTGCTCGCAGGCCTGTCGATCGTGAGCAAGACCGAACTGATCGCCGTCGTCTTCGGAGCTCTCTTCGTGGCCGAGAGTGCATCCGTCGTCATCCAGGTCGCCTCGTTCAAGAGCACCGGCAAGCGGCCGTTCCGGATGGCTCCGATCCACCACCACTTCGAGTTGGGCGGCTGGGCGGAGACGACGGTCATCATTCGGCTGTGGCTCTTCGCCGCGATCGCGTCGGCGCTGGGGCTCGGGTTGTTCTACAGCGAGTTCCTCGCGGCCGTCGGCTGACCTCTACGCTTCTCGAATGACCGACGAATTGTCTCCGCTGGCCAAAGCCGACGCTCTCGCCGCCGAACTCGAACAACTCGATGCTCGACGCGTCGCCATCGGTGTAGAACTGGTCAACCTTCAGTTCGGTCTCGACGGAGATGCCAAAATCCGTGCGACGGAAATCTTCCACAGCGACTATCTCGGGCGGCTTTTCGCACTGGTCGACGAACTGCGAACCGACGAATAGTTCTCTTGACCTGAAGCGTGGTCGAGGTTCTACGGTCGCTTTCATGAATACTCGAGCACCCATGCAGCCACCCCAGCGTCAGCCGATCGGGTTCTGGACCGCCCGCGCCGGCGAGGCCATCCGAACCAGAACTCGCGGAGCACTCCACGACATCGGCGTCACACAGCCCGAATGGTGGCTGCTGCATCAGATCTCACTGCATCCCGCAGGAGCCGACCGCGCCGAGACGATCGAAAGAATCGGGCACAACGACACTCCGGGAGCCATCGTCGAGGCCATCGAGTCTGCGCGTTCCACAGGTTGGATCCAGGAATCGAACGAGCGTCTGACGTTCACGCCGGAGGGACGCGCGACGTTCCGACGGGCCGCAGATCTCCAACAGATGCTGCAGGACGAACGCATGAAGGGCATCAGCGAGGCCGACTTCGTCACCACCATCGAAGTTCTGCAACGAACGATCGAGAACGTCGGAGGCGACGCCTGGCATTGGTGACCTTCGATTCAGGACCGGCCACGTGTTCTCGCGATCAGCACGCCGACAACAACTCCCAGGACTGCGCCGAGAACAGGTGAACCGATCACGAGGGCGGCCATCGGACCGGGCATACCCAGGACTTCCCAGGACGGTGAACGGCCGGCAACAAAGGCAAAATTCACTCGACGCGGCGCGCCTACCCACAGGACTATGCCGATGGACACCATGAGCCCGATCGAGAAACCGATCAGCGTCGAGACCTTACGCATCGGTGCGCGCCTCGCGGGCAGCTGCTGCGAATGCGGCCATGCTCGGGAACTTCATACCGAAGCTGTAATCCTCGGACGGCTCCGGCGTCGCTCCCCAGCCGGGGCGATCGTGCCGCCGATCGATCCACACCGACGCGATGCCGTGACGCTTCGCCGGCACATGATCGTGAAACAAGCTCTGCGCAACATGGAGCAGACGTGATCGTGGAACACCCAGCTCTTCGAGAACTCCGTCGAGTGCGTCGAAGTGGTTGTCGGCCGGTTTGTAGGCCCCGACGTCCTCGGCGGTGACGATGGCGTCGAACTGCACCCCGAGCCGGCGATTGCTCCCTGCGAAGCCGTTGTGATCCACATTGGACAGGATGACAAGTTTGTAGCTCTCGCCGAGGGACGACAACGCGTCGGCCGAGTCCTCGAAAGCCGGCCAGTCCGGGACGGAAGCCCCGAGCTTGTCCGCCCACTCTGCCGAGACAGGTATGCCGAGCGAGTCACCGGTCCGCACGAAGGCGTCGGCGAGTATTCGAGGGTACTGAGCACTGGGCGAATCTCGCTGTGCCTGAGCTTCGTTGACCGAATACACCTCGAGAAGCTCGTCGCCGGACAGCGGCGAACCGGCGTGCTGTGCCCACGCTTCGAGCACCTCGAGAATGCCGGCTTCCCAATCGATCAGCGTCCCGTAGCAATCGAAGCTCAGGACGTCGTAATCGGTGAGATTCATGTGGCCGGGTCTCCTTGCGGGCATTGTGGCGGCCGACTGTGTGCGTCGTTACCGTGTTCGGGTCTTTTCGAGCCTATTACCCTGTGTCTTACTGCGTGACAGGATCTTACGCGCAATGATCGCTCCGGTCCGGGGCTACAGTTCGTCTATGGTGACTGGGAAGATCCGACAGTTATGACGCGAATCCTGTTGCGCCCCGCTGTTCTTTCCGACGGCCATTTTCTGTTCTCGATGGCCTCGGACCCCGAAATCGTGCAGTGGGTCGGTGATGGAAAGCCCTGGAGTAAGGGGAAATTCGACAGTCGGTTTTCGCGCACCCTGAATGCGAAGGACACGTCGACGCCGGACGTGCCGAGATGGTTCATCGGCACCGAAGAGGACGGCCACGCCGTCGGCTTGCTCAGTCTGATTCGACGATCCGACCACACGGAGATCGGATACTGGGTGCATCCGTCCCGGTGGGGTCGTGGCTACGCCGGCGAACTGATCACCCTTGCAGGGGATCACACGGACGGGTTTCCGATGGTCGCTCAGGTGGACCGGGCGAACGTCGCCTCGCGTCGAGTGCTCGAGCGTGCCGGGTTCACGCTCGTCGACGTCGGCGATCTCTTCGTTTATCGCTGTCCCCCGAAATAGTTGTCCGTTCACCAGGCCCTGGTGGGACGGGGTAAATCCGTGGTGCGGCCGGTCGTGACGCTGCGCACCACGGGCATCAATTACGTTGCGTTCCGATCGACACCACCGGCAACTCGATCCGACCTTTCGCGGCACGGAAAGTCGAGACTCCATCGCGGCAGTGCTCCTATCGTTTCGAACAGAACGAAGGAAGGTCACCGGCACATGCTCGAACGATGGAACGCAGCACTCGACTACATCGAGAACAATCTGGGCCGCGAGATCGATGCGAGCGAGCTCGCTCGAATCACACTCACCTCGGAGTATCACTTTCGGCGCGTCTTCTCGGCACTCGCCGGGTTACCACTGTCGCACTACATCCGAGAACGCCGAATGACACTGGCAGCAGCAGACATTCTCGATGGACGGGGTGTACTCGACGTTGCGAGCAAATACGGCTACACCGCGGACGCATTCACCCGCGCCTTCCGAGACCTGCACGGCATCACACCATCTCGAGCACGCCGGCCCGGAGCCATCCTCCGTTCCAGACAAGCAGTGACATTTCACCTCACCATCGAAGGACGAAGCACCATGCGATACCGCATCACCGAACTGCCCGCATTCCACGTCGTCGGCAAATCCACCCGGATCCCACTGAAGTTTCACGGAGAAAACACCGCCATGACCGACTTCCACCGAAGCCTCGACCCCGGAACCGGGGAGAGGCTGAGGGGACTCGCCGACCTTCCGGAATTGTCCGACATCCTCTTCGTCAGCGACGGCTTCGAGCCCGAACGCGAAGACGGCAGTCTGTTCGACTACTACTTCGCCGTCGCCACCACCTCACCCGCGCCACCCGAATGGGACACCCTGACCGTGCCCGCATCGACCTGGGCGGTATTCGAAGCGCGAAGCGACACCGCACTCGCCCCCGCACTCCAACAACTCTGGGCCGACGCCTTCAGCGAATGGTTCCCCTCCAACCCCTACGAAATCATCCCGGGACCGGAAATCCTCACTGTCACCGATGCCTCCCCAGACTGGTCATCGGGAACCGGCGAACTTTGGCTTCCCATCCAACGCAGTCGATAGTCATCTCCGGCCACCCATTGCCGCCTCCCATCGCCGCCTCCCATCGCCGCCTCCCATCGACACTCAATGTGACGTTCAGTGGCCTTTTCGGGGGTCAATGTCACATCGAGTGGACCGAGGAGAGCAATTCCGGTGCCCCTCGCCCGATAGTGTGGCGTCATGGGAAGGGCTCGGCGCGAGGAATTGCGTCGGCGATATCTGTCGCTGGGACTCGGTGAACTGGCCGCGGCAGCTGTGTTTCTGACTATTGCCCTGCTCATAGTGCTGCCGAAGATCGACAACCGGCACGACCGCCTGGCCTTGTGGTCCGCACTGATTCCACTGCTGGTCGTGCTCGCGCAAGCGGGTGTGTACTGGCTGCTCGCGCGGTCCTGGGTGGAGCGACATCCCATGCCGCCCCTGATCCGCACGGTGTACCGCACCCTCCGCTTCATGAACGTTGCGCTGCTGGTCGGTGGGGCATGCGGAGTGATCGTGTGGTGTCCCCACGAACTCGGTACCGGTATTGCAGTGGTTTCCGTCTGGCTTTTCGGCGCTATCGAGTACGTCAACTACTTCCTGATTCGACTGTCGTATCCCCCGCGCCTCTGGCTGACGACCGTCAGCCAGTTGCGCACACCTCGCCTGGTCAGAGATCTGAACGCCAGCAGCTGACCCCCTCGGTGCACGGACGCGTCGTGCACTCGATGTGACATCCGGTGGCCTTTTCGAGGGTCAATGGCACATCGAGTGGACTGCAGGATCTCGGACATCGAAATCAGGAAACACGGCGAGCCAAAATCCTCGTGAGGTCGGCCAGAGCTGGCGTGGCCTCAGCCAGTGCTCGACGACCGGCCGGGGTCAGTTCGTCGAGCGCATCGGAGAGCACCTGAGAGCTCACCGCGTCGTACTCCACCAATAAGCAAATTGCCTTCGGTGATGCGGTGAGGGCCGCTCCACGTAGGTCGTCCGAGGCAGCCGATCTTTCGACGAGTTCGGCGTCGACCATTGCCTTGATCAGATTGCTCACGGTGGATCGAGCAAGGTTCAGGTGTTCGGCGAGGCTCCCCGGGCTCATCTTCGGCTCAGCAACGAGGGCTCGCATGACCTCGACGTGCGAGTCGGGGAGGTCCGGTAAACGGGCGGCTTCTCGCGTCGCACGAAGCAGCGACCGTCGCAGCGGTCCCAGTAGCCGACCGAGTTCGATCGCGGTGGAGTGCATGGTTCGATGGTCTCACAATTAGTTTTGCGGCAAACATAGTTTGGTGACAACATGGATTCATGAGCGCAGACACGACCGTCCAGAATCCTGTTCCGACTCAAGACCTCAGCGGCATCGTCGGTTACCGCTTCATCTACACCTACGCCAACGGCTGGCAGTACGAGATGTACGTCAAGAACGCGACCACCATCGACTACCGCATCCACACCGGCATGGTCGGCGGCCGATGGGTCAAGAATCAAGAAGTCGACCTCGTCCAACTCGACGACGATGTCTACAAGATCTCCTGGAACGAGCCCACCGGAACATCCGTCGTCGTCAACGTAATACCCGGCAAGCGACGTCTGCACGGCACAATCTTCTTCCCTCAGTGGATCGAGCTGGACGGTACGAAAACCGTTCTGTACCAAAATGACCATCTCGACGAGATGCGCGCCTACCGTGATGCCGGGCCTACCTACCCCATTTACGTGGTTCCCGAATTCGCCCGAATCACTCTGTTCGAGCACGTCGGTATCGACGACGAGTCGGTCGTGTCGGTTGCACCCACCGATCTGCCCGACGGTTTCGCCGACCGGACGAACTGACATGGGCCCCGAGCTGATCTTCATCGCACATCTGTCGGTGACCGTGGGCGAACCGATCGACCTGGGCGAGGTGGTCGATGGGCACCGTCGCCTGATCCCGATCCTCGGAGGGACCGTCGAGGGTCCACTATTGCGTGGCCGAGTCCTACCCGGTGGAGCGGATCACCAGATTCTCCGCACGGCCACACTCACCGAGTTGGACGCCAGATACGCGCTCGAGACCGACGAAGGCGAGCGAATCGCCGTACACAACATGGGCATACGAAGTGGCGCCGACGATGACATCGCCGCACTCCTCCGTGGTGAACAGGTGCCCCCCGATCGCATCTATTTCCGAAGCCAACCACGCCTGTCCTCCGCCGCCGGTCGCCTGGCCTGGATGAACGAAAGACTGTTCGTCGGATCCGGCCATCGATTGCCGAGCTCCGTAGAGCTGGACGTGTATCAGCTCACCTGAGGCACCGGTGCGTGCACTCGATGTCACATTCGGTGGCCCTTTCGATAGTCGATGTCACATTTGGTGGACACGAGGGGCGTCAGGTGAGGGACTGACCGTAGACATGGGTCACAGCGATGGTCACCAACACTCGTCGGTCGGCGACCATGGCTGCTCGGTATTCGCCCCAATCAGGGTGCTCACCGGCCGCGGCGCGGTAGTAGTCGACCAACGCCTCGGTTTCGGGGCTGTTCGGGGACGTACCCGGGCCGGTGAGGGTGACGGTTCCCTCCGCCGTTGCCCATGCCGTGCCGTCGCCGCTGGTCACTTCGAGAGCGGCGCGCGGATCTCTGCGCAAGTTGGCCGTTTTCGCCCGTCCCTCCGTGACCGATATTTGGATTGTCCCGGCGGCGCGATCGTAGAACGGCGTCACCGGAGACAGCTGCGGAAGGCCGCTGGACTTGATGGTGGCCAACACGCCGATTCGACTCTGCTCGAGAAGGACGTGTGGATCGAATGCACTGCCGGTCATGGATTCTCCTCAGGTCGTGTCGACAACTCGGCTGCGTAAGCACCGACCGCCCGCCTGTATCTTCCGAGCGCCGGGCCGGCTGCTCCGAGGGCACGCCGCAGAGCCTGCTCCGCATCCCCGATATCCCAGAGGATCAGCGCCACGAATGCGTCTCGTGCGGGTATGTATTCGTTCGCGCATTCGAAATCCTTGAGCACGTGCAGCGCTTCTGTCGGTCGCCCGAGGTTCGGCAATGAACTCGCCAACTGAATTCGGGCCCGATTCTCTCGGTCATCGTCGAGCCCGCCGGACAGGGACGCTTCGTACAACGGCACAGCAGCCGCTGGATTGTCCAGAAAGTCCTCGAGCGACGCACGCTCGAACAGTGCATGGGCAACCGGAAGCGATGCAGCAGAGAGCAACTGTTCCAACTCGACTCGCATTCGAGCGGGGTCGGAGTCATCCGCGTCGCGCCAGAATGCCGCTACCGTATCCACGACGCCTCCGCCTGCCGTAGCCCGATCGTCGAGCTCGATGACGTTACTCGCTCGGGTGACATCGTCACGCGCTCCATCGTCGCAGACACGGCTTGATCTCGACAGAAGGGTGTGGAGCCGTCCCTGTTCGAGCTGTCGGCGTCGGCACCGCTGTAGGTTCTCTTCGGCTTGGTCCGCGCGTCACGGGGCGACTCTCAGCGTTTTGCTTTCCTGTGAGTACTGTTTGCGTCACTGATGTACGTGGTCTTCCCAATATCGACCGGACCCATCTCCGTAGTCCTTTAAACTATTGTGCTGCAACAAATTCGATTCGATTACCCACTCCGTCGCGCGTGTGGAACCGTCGTCGCCCAGGAATTTCATTCGAGTCCGCCCACGCAACCGGGTAGCCGGCAGACGTCAACGCTGCAGCGGTCGCATCGACATCGACGACGAAGGCCGGGTGAGCCTTCCGTGCCGGTCGGAAGTCGTCCTCGATGCCGATGTGGACCTCACCATCAGGACCACCCACACCCGGCACCCGAAACCAACAACCCCCACGCACAGCCAACATCGGCGGCTTCGCGATCTCCTGCCAGCCCAGCGCACCCGCGTAGAACTCACGCTCTCGGTCTTCGCCGCCCGCCGGACATGCGACCTGCACGTGGTGAATCATCGAACGAACGTACCGCCATCTCGATTGACACGCCGGTGAACGGTAGGCAAACGTATGGGTATGCAACTGAGATTTCTGGCCGGCGTCTCGACGGCCTTCGCAATCAAGCTCTTGGTGATGCGAGCTCTGACAGTCCAGTTGCAACGAAATATCGAGGCTCTGAACAACGGCGATTACCGTCCCCTGCTGGCGTCGTTCCACCGAGACGCCGTACTCAAATTCGCCGACGGTGACAGCCGCTGGTCGGGCACCCATCGTGGCCGCCCTGCCATCGAGAAGTTCTTCCAGGACTTCGTCGCCGCCGGCATCAAAGGTCAGATCACCGAAATCTTCAGCGGCGGCGCACCCTGGCGAATGACGCTGCTCGTGCGCTTCGACGATCACGCACACTCGGCCGACGGCACCGAGTACTACAGCAATCGCACGGTGCTGCTGGTGCGTACCAGCTGGGGAAAAATCGTCTCGCAGGAAGACTTCTTCGAGGACACCACACGCATCGATGCATTCGAGAAGAAGCTGCGCCAACTCTGAAATCGCAGGCCCGGTCCTCCGCTGCGCCACTTCTGCCGGCACTCGATGTGACATCTGGTGGCCTTTTCGGGGGTCGATGTCACATCGAGTGGACTCCGGGGTGGGTAGGTGTGGGACGGCGATAGGTCACCTGTGGATAGTTGTCGGCATTCGTCACGCTGGCCTGCACGTTGTAGACCGTGCGAACCAGGTGCTCGGTGATCACGTGTGTCGGAGTTCCCGATGCCACGATGGTGCCGTTGTTCAGCACGATGATGCGGTCGCAGAACATCGCAGCGAGGTTGAGGTCGTGCAGGGCGATGTAGCTGCTGAGGGGTAAGCCAGCGACGAGGGTGAGGATGTCGAGTTGATGCTGGATGTCGAGGTGGTTGGTCGGCTCGTCGAGCAGTAGTTCCGTGGGCTGTTGAGCCAGAGCGCGCGCGATTTGGACGCGTTGGCGCTCGCCGCCGGAGAGAGTGTGCCAACGCCGGCTGGCTTTGGACGCCATGGCGGTGTCGTCGAGGGCCCGGGCTATTGCGATGTCGTCTTCCGCTGCTTCTCCGCCGAGTATTCCGTGGTGCGGTATTCGCCCGAGTCGGACGACGTCGCGGACGCTGATGTCGACGTCGGTGTGGGAGTGTTGGTCGACCAAGGCCACGCGCCGGGCGACCCGCCGTCGACGCACCGTGCGGAGGCTGTCTCCGTCGAGCAGCACGTCGCCACTGTCGGGCGCGACGATGCCGGCAAGGATTCGCAGCAGGGAAGACTTGCCCGATCCGTTGGGGCCGATCAAGCCGATGGTCTCCCCGGGCTCCGGCTCGAAGCTGATGCCGTCGAGAATGGGGTGACCGCCGCGTGTCCAGCGAATGTCTCTGGCGTGCAGTGTCATCTGGATCTCCTGAGCCGGAAGAGAATGAGCGCGAAGGCCGGGACTCCGATCAGTGCCGTGACCACTCCCACGGGTATTTCCTGAGGTGCGAACACTGTTCGCGCAATGGTGTCGACCCACACCATGAAGATGGCTCCGATGACCACCGTCGTCGGTAGCAGTCGGCGGTGCCGCGCCCCGACGAGAAAGCGAGCAGCATGTGGGAGAACCAGCCCCACGAATCCGATCGCCCCTGCGGCGCTGACGAGCGCGGCAGTGATCAATGCGGTGATGATCAGCAGGAGGATTCGCACCCATTTCACCGCAATGCCGAGGGATGCGGCCGCGTCGTGCCCGAAGGTGAATGCATCGAGGGCGGAGGTGTTGAACAGACACACTGTCACTCCCAACAGCGTGACCGCACCGCACAGCGCGACGTCCATCCAGTCGGCACCGCTCAAGGAGCCGAGCAGCCAGAACAACACGCCCCGCGTTTGTTCGGCATCGGCGGACGAGATGACGATGAACGACGTCAGAGCCGAGAACAATTGAGTACCAGCCACTCCCGCCAGTACGACTCGGTCGTTTCCACCACCCGCTCCAGCGGCGAGCAGCATCACCAGGACGAACGACAGCAGCGCTCCTGCGAATGCTCCGGTCGACAGCGACAGTGCGCCGCCGCCGACGCCGAGTACTGCAACGACGACCGCGCCCGTGGATGCGCCCGACGAGATTCCCAATACGAACGGGTCGGCGAGGGGGTTACGCAACAGCGACTGCATGATGGCTCCGCACAGTGCGAGGCCTGCACCGCAGACGGCAGCGAGCAGCGTTCGGGGCAACCGCAACTGCCAGACGATGCCGTCGTCGATGCGGCTCACACCTGCCGATCCGATTCCGATGTGCCCCAGAATGACTCGATACACGTCGGCTACCGACACACTGGCCGGACCGATCGTCACGGCCACGCCGATCGAGAGCACCAGCACCGCACACCCCCCGAGCAGAAGCGGGATCAGCAACCCGCGATCGGTTCGGGTCATCGGGTGGCCAGGCCCCAGTTCTGCAGGGCGGCAGCCACTTTCTCGACGCCGTCGACGGTGCGGATCGAGGGATTGAGGTCGGCTCCGTTGACGACGATGTAGCGCTTGTTCTCGACGGCGCTCAGTCGACTCGTGACGGAATTGGATTCGAGACATCCGATCTTGCTGTCGAAAGCATCACCGGCGATACTGCGTCGACTCAGGTCTGTCAGCACAAGCGCAGTGGGATTTCGGTCGAGAACGCTTTCCCAATTCACCTGTGGCCATTCATCGGTGGTGTCGGCATAGATGTTCTCGGCACCGACAGAATCAGTGATGATGCCCGACGAGCCGCAGCACCCGGCCATGTACGGGGTGTCGGTATCGGCGAACCAGTATGCCAACGTCACTCCCGCGGCGTCGACGGCATCGGACGCTGTCGCGAAGCGGTCCTGCAGATCGCCGACGAGCCGTTCGCCTCGGTCACGCACGTCGAAAATAGCCGCGAGATCCCGAATCTCGTCGTAGACGGTTTCTATTTCCAGCGGTTGGGTGCGGGCTCCGTCGGAGTTGACGCTCTCGTCGGTCTTGCCGGTGCAGTCGGTGGGCGAGAGGTAGTTCGGCACACCGAGTTGCTCGAACTGGTCACGGTCGGCCACACCTCCCGCCCCGAGGGTGCCGCCGAACGACGCCGAAACGAAATCCGGCTCGGCATCGAGCACCACCTCCAGTGACGGCTTGTTGTCCGCCAGCCTCGGAACCTTCGCGTTGTCGGTTTCGAGATCGGCGCGCACCGGGTCGGTCCACGTGGCGGTACCGACCATCCGGTCCGCGAGTCCGAGAGAAAGGAGGATTTCCGTCGAGCCCTGATTCAACGACACGGCGCGTTGGGGCGGCGCGTCGACGACGACCTCGCGTCCGCAATTGTCGATGGTCAGCGGATAATTGCCGGACGTGTCGGTGGACGCCTGCGGGGTCGCTGCGCTCGAGCAGGCGGCAAGGACAAGGATCGAGACAGCGCCGAAGACGGCGAGAGTGGTGCGCATCGAAGAGCTTCCTGCTTGGGGCTCGTGTCGCGGAGCCGCGGGTGGGGGTGAATCACGACGACCGAGCATTCGGACTTCGAGCTCTCACCCGTCACCGTTGCGCGCCAGCTCCGGAATTGCACCGGATTCCCTCGTTCGTCGCGTGCCGACCATATCCTGCGGGGTACCTCGACGGTCAGCGTGCCGTCACCGGCTCCTGGGCATGGTTGCGCGGAAAGGTCCTGCGCGCCGATACGACGACGATCAGCGCTGCCGCGACGAGCACGGTGGCAGCGGCAGTGACGGCTGCGATGCCGCTGACATCGACGACCACTCCGCCCACCAGAGCGCCGGTGGCGATGGCCAGCTGGAAGGCGACGACATAGATTGCCGAAGCCTTGTCCGCATCGGCCGGAGCAGCCCGCACCACCGCCGACTGGATGCACACCGGGAGTGTGGTGAATGCCATCCCCCACAACGCAATGGCCACGACAGCGAACACGGCGAAGCTGCCCGGCGCTCCACTGAGCGTGCACCACAGAACTGCCACCGCGACGGCAACGGCACCGAGGGCTGCAATGGTGGAGTGACGGGGCCAACGGTCGTACGTTCTGCCGATCACCCAAATGCCCACGACTCCGAACAGGCCGTACAGCATCAACATCAGCGTCAGAGTGGTTCCTGCCGAACCGATTGCGCGATCGACGATCAGAGCGAAATAGGTATACGCGGCGAAATGACCGAGGACGGCCAGAAACGTCACACCACACAGAATCGTCAGGGTGCCGTCGAGCACCCGTGGTGTCTTTTCGGTGTTCGAAAAAGTGCGACCGGCCGGTAGGGAGGGGAGTACGAAATACAAGGCTACCGCGATGGCGGTCGCCACCAGACCGAGAATCGTTGCTGCGGTGCGCCATCCGAGCCATTGCCCCAGTGCGGCGGTGAGTGGGTTGCCTGCAACCAATGCCAACGATGTGCCCGCATACACCGTGGCGATGGCCTTGCCTTGCTTTCCCGGCAGCGCAAGCGACGCCGCGACGGGCGCAACGACGGCCCAGAAGATGCCATGCGTTGCGGCGCAGAGCATGCGCGAGATCACCAGCATCGGGTAGCCGATCGATAAGGCCGAGAGAACTTGCGACAGTGCCAGAGCGGCAACGGTGATGACGACCACGCGTCGACGTGGCCACTCGCGCACGAACCTGATCAACGGCATCGTCATCACGGCGACGCCGTAGGCGTAGAAGGTCAGCAGGAGGCCGACGGCCGATTCGGTGACACCGAGGTCGCCGGATATCTCCGGGAGCAAGCCCACCGGCAGGGTTTCTGCCGTGACGTAGATGAAGGCGGCTGCAGCGAGCACGAGCAGCTTCGGAGTGGGTGACGACATGATGTGTATCGTTACACACCGTGTGTTGCCGCGCTACAGTAGGCCGGTGAACACTCGGGTGACCATGGCCGACGTCGCCGCGGCCGCGGGCGTTTCCACGATGAGTGTGTCCTACACCTACAACCGACCGAGCCGCGTTTCCGACGCCACCAAGGACCGCGTCCACGCGGCAGCGGCCCACCTCGGCTATACCGGACCCAACCGCGCGGCCCGATCGTTGCGCAGTGGCAAGCACAACAGCATCGGAGTCGTACTGGGAGAAAAGCTCACCTACGCATTCGAGGATCCGCAGGCTCGACGTTTCCTGTCCGGAATCGCCGACGCGTGCCTCGACGCCGACACCGCACTGATGATGCTGCCGAACCTGCACCGGGACAACGACAATGCCCGAATCCGTGACGCCCAGGTCGACGGATACGTGGTGTGGACCACCGAGCGCGACGACCCACTCCTCGACGTGCTCGTCGACACCGGCCGCCCCACCTGCATCCAAGGTGGGCCCGACCATCCGGGCCTGGAGTGGATTGCCATAGACGACCGCGCCGCGGCGGACGCCGTGGCCACCGTTGCGTTGGAGCACCGCAAACACCCGGCGATCGTGGCCTTACGACCCGATTCGCGACGCACGTCGTCGGTGACACACGGCGCGGACCCGTCGAGCATCTCGATGCCGGTCACGCGCGCCCGACTCGACGGTTACCGCGACGCGTGCGTGCGTCTCGGCATCGACTGGTCGACGGTGCCGACCCTGTTCACGACTCACAACGGGCGCTCAGAGGGTGATCGTGCGGCGCGTAAGCTACTACAGGACAATGCAATCGACACATTGCTCGTGATGAGCGACGAGCTCGCCCTCGGAACGCTCGATGCGGCGGCGGCGTCCGGAATCGACATTCCCTCGACTCTTGCCGTTACCGGATGGGACGACTCCGACGCCGCAGCGGCCGCGGGGCTGACCACGGTGGCGCAGTCCCTGTTCGACCAAGGGCGTTCGGCGGCTCGGTGGGTGCTCGGACTGAGCGAGCACGTGGACGCCGCCGCCTGGAAGGTACAAGAGCGACGCTCGACAGGACCCGAAAATGGGCCGCAAACCAAGTAGAACGTGATCTAATAGGTCGTAAAAAGGGGATGAGCCCGGTTTATAGCGTGATAGCAAACTCTGAGCTAGTATCCGTTGTGGCTGTCCGGCCATGAGGGGGAACTGTGAGCCGAGAGCACGACGCGCCGCCCCGTCATGTCGCCGTCACCCGGCACGATGCGCTGACCGGGCTTGCCAGTCGTGAAGAAATCCTGGCACTCATCACAACCGAGTTCGACGACGACAGCTCGGACAACCACTTCAGCGTCCTACTGGTCGACATAGACGGATTTCGGGAGTTCAACGACGCACTCGGGCCGGCCCTGGGCGACGAACTGCTGTGCATGATCGCCGACCGACTCGTCGCGTCTCTGCGCCCCGGTGACACCATCGGCCGACTGGCCGGCGACGAGTTCGTCGTCATCGCACGTCGATGCCACTCCATCGCCGCCCGCGCGATGGCCTCCGGATTCGCCAGCATCTTCGAGCCCGCCTTCGAGCTGGGCAGTCGACAACTGACCCTCACCGCCAGCGTCGGGGTCGCCTCCACTACCGACATCGACATCAGCGCAACGCAATTGCTTCACAATGCCACGGCAGCGATGCACGCCGCGAAAGCCGTCGGACGGAACAAGCATCACGTCTTCACCGACGAGCTGCATCACACCAACCGCACGCGCCTCGAACTCATCGAACGGCTCCGCGGCGTCGCCATGGTCGAGCGCGAACTGACAATGGTCTACCAGCCCATCGTCGAACTGGCGACAGGGAACGTCGTCGGTGCAGAAGCCCTCATCCGATGGGACCACCCCGAACTCGGGCTGCTGATGCCGGACACCTTCATCCCTCTCGCCGAGGACGCGGACCTCATTGTCCCACTGAGCATTTGGATCATCACCGAGGTGGCGCGCACGATCGCCGACTGGCAGGCCCGCGACATCCACCTCCAGATCGGAGTGAACGTCAGCCCCGCGCACTTCGCAACGGGAAACCTCGCCACCGACGTCATCGCCATCGTCGACGCCTACCGCATCGAACGCGGACGGCTTGCAATCGAACTCGCCGAATCACAGACCCTGCACGATCTCGACGCCGTGCACTATCAACTCCGCGACGTCCAACGCCACGGCGTTCTCATCGCCATCGACGACTTCGGCTCCGGCTTCTCCTCCCTCGAGCGGCTCGCCACCCTACCCGTCGACATCCTCAAGATCGACAAATCCCTCACCCAACACCTCGACAGCGACAACCTGCATCGACGCCGCGCCATGATCACGCTGTGTACAGCCCTCGTCGACGTCACCGCCACACTCGGCAAAGACACCGTCATCGAAGGAATCGAGACCGCAGAACAACTGCAGATCTGCACCGACATGGGCGTAACCTTCGGCCAAGGACACCTACTCGGGCGGCCCATGTCCAGCGCGGCACTCGAACAACTCATCGCCCGACACAGCACCCACAGCGAATCCGCTTAACCCGAGGAACCGAACGTGAAGATAGACAACGAAATTCAACGCTTCACCGACGTACCCCGAGCTCAGCTCTCCACCATCAACCCCGACGGCACACCACACCTGGTTCCCATCGTCTTCGCCGTCGCGCCCACCGGCGATCGCATCTTCACCGCCATCGACTGGAAACCCAAGACAACCCAGAAACTCCAGCGACTCGACAACATCCGCGCCGACCCCGCCGTCAGCCTCATCGTCGACCACTACACCGACGACTGGTCCCAACTCTGGTGGATCCGCGCGGACGGTAACGCCCACATCGCCGACTCCTCCAGCACCGAAGGCACTCTCGCCACCGACACCCTGGTCGCGAAATACAGTCAATACGAAAACAACAGACCCAATGGTCCAGTCATCATCATCGAAAAACTGTCCTGGCGATCCTGGTCGGCTTCCTGACCCGCATCGCACCCCCGTCCCACTCGATGTGACTTTCGATGGCCTTTCCACCCGTCGATGTCACATCGAGTGGACCTACGGGAGGCGAGTGAGCGCGGAAAACCGCTCGCCGATATGCCGCAGGGCCGCCAGACTGGTCATCATGGTCCCTGCACCTCCCGAATGGATCGAGACCGATCGCCTGGTCATTCGTCGCGAGTCGGCGCACGATGCCGTCGCCGTTGCCGAAGCGATCGCCCGCAATAGAAGTCGACTACTGCCGTGGATGGGATGGGTGACGGACGAAGCTGCCCAGGTCACCGTACAGATGGCTCGTATCGCAGTTGCGCGCGAGCAATGGGAGGCCGGCGAGATGTTCGATTTCGGAATATTCGATCGCGCCGACGGGTCGTTCATGGGCAAGATCGGAATGCATCGCCGAATCGGTCCGAGCGGAATCGAATTGGGGTACTGGCTCGACGCCGACGCCGAAGGACGTGGGGTGATGACCGAGGCGACGGCGAGGCTCGTCGAAGAAGCACTCGAGTTGGATGACATCAAACGTGTCGAAATACATTGTGACGCAGCTAATTCGAGGAGTATAGCCGTACCCGAAAGGCTAGGTTTTGCTCTGGATCGCGTCGAGCATCGGTCGATCGCTGCCGCGTCCGAGACCGGCCGACACATGGTGTGGGTGTATCAGCCGGATCGTCGATAGATCCGGTCCGTTGTCGGACGCGCTCTGACGTTGGGACGCTCGCGTGCCTTGGCCTGTTCGTAACGTGCCCGCAGATCCGACAGCACCCGTTCCGGATCGTCGCGTACGTCGCTCGGAAGGTGCGTCACCACGATGAGACCGGCGTTCTGCGCGCGCTCACGTCGCTCCACGGTCGCTCGGTGTGCAGCTGGCGACAGGTGGTACTCGAGCGAGTCGATTTCCCAGTCCAGTGCAACGTCGTCGAGCCAATTATCGGCGATGAGTAGGAACTTTCCTTGCGCGTCGAAGATCGCCACATTGTGTTGCATTTCCGGAAGTCCGCTGCGGGCGTACAGCTTCTGGGCCTGAGCTTCGGCCACGGAATGTGCGCCCGCAGCCAACTCCCGCAACACTCGACGAGGCATCGCAGTTCCTCGTGTACTGCCGGCGTCGAGTTCCTTCAGGATCGCCTCCACAGTGGCCGCACCCCGCTGCACGACGCTCGCGATCAAAGCCATGCACTGCTCGGTGTTCCTCATCCGGCGAACCGCATCGCACAAACAGCGGACAATCGGCGCGACGCGTAGCCCCGATTTGATCTCTGCCATGGGCATCCGCCATGTACGTTCCACCGATGCGAAGCCCACAGATTTGCGATGTTGCGACTCGGGAATGAGCGCGAACGTCTCCTCGAACGAGCCGGAGGTACCCAATCCATGCAAGGCCAATCCGGCCCGACCACTGATCACAGCATCGCGGCCACAGTAGATCGACACAGCAGTCGCCCGTTCCACAGGCGTCAACGACCGGTTCTTCAGGAACACCAGTCCGGGTAGCGCCCGAGACCAGATGCCGTCGGGCAGGGTGCGTCGAACAATTGTTTTCGACGCCACCCCGAGCTCGAGCAGCCGCGCCGTCCGTACCAATCCACGATCCGACGCAGCCGCGATCACCTTCGCATCGATTTTGGCGCCGCCCCGCTTCATAGCCATGATGATGCGCTTGCCGGACGAGACGACTTGCCTATGACGATGGGAAACACCTTGGGCTGTGGATAACTCGGACCCTGTGGACAAACGCCGGGCAATCCGATGTGAACAACACGACGCTCGGGGTCACCCGGCCCCGAGATGGGCACCCGAGGTCCACTCGATGTGCCATTGACCGTCGAAAAGGCCACCGTCGGTCACATTGAGTGGGCGGGGCGGCAATTGATTGTCCGACTCGAGATCGACGGGGATACCGTTTACCGTGCACGGGTGCATTCTGACTTCGGGAGTGAGATATGACGGCGACAGCAGCTTCCTCGGAGCGGTCCGGCTCTTCGGTTCCACGGTCGTTTTCGCCACCCGAGCGCGGTCGTTTGCGGGAGGTTCCGCATATCGCGGGGCTGGTGCTAGGGGTGTTCGCGGCGGCGGTGTTTCTGTGGAGTCTGTCGCCGACTCTTCGTTACTTCGTTCACGTCCCTCGCGAGTATGTCGACAGGTACTACTTCGATGCTCCGGATACGAGCTTGTCGTGGGCGCTCGTTGTCGGGCTGTTGGCGGCGGCGTTGGCGAGTCGTAAGCGGATTGCGTGGTGGTTGCTGACCATCTATCTGGTGTTGTCGGCGATCACCAATATCGTCGAGGGAGTCGAAGAACAAGACGTCAGTTCGTGGATCGCGCTGGGGGTCCATGTCGTAGCGGCAGGGTTGCTGATTGCGGCCCGGAAGGAGTTCTACACCCGCGTCCGTCGTGGCGCGGTGTGGAAGGCGCTCGGCGTCCTCGTTGCCGGAGCGGCGATCGGGACGATAATCGGGTGGGCGCTGGTTGCGTTGTTCCCCGGGTCGTTGCCGGAGAGTCAGACATTTCTGTGGTCGTTCAACCGCGTCACAGCGTTGGCGACGGTGGACAACGAACAGTTCGACGGCAGGCCCAACGGATTCGTCAACACGGCATTGGGACTGTTCGGCGCAATGGCGCTGTTGGCTGCCGTGGTCACGCTGTTCCGATCGCAGCGGTCCGGCAATGCGCTCACCGGTCGCGACGAGTCGGCTCTGCGCGGCCTGCTCGACAAGTGGGGCGCCGACGATTCCCTCGGCTACTTCGCAACCCGCCGCGACAAGGCCGTCGTCTTCGCCACCAGCGGCAAGGCGGCGGTGACGTATCGCGTCGAGGTCGGGGTGTGCTTGGCCAGTGGGGATCCGATCGGCAACCCGGAGGCCTGGCCGCATGCGATCTCGGAATGGTTGGACCTGGCCGAGAAGTACGGTTGGACGCCGGCTGTCATGGGGGCCAGCGAGATCGGTGCGACCGCCTACAGGCGGGCCGGTTTGAGCGTCCTCGAACTCGGCGACGAAGCAATCCTGAAAACCAAAGATTTCAACCTCAATGGACGCGAGATGCGCCCCGTGCGTCAGGCGGTCAACCGGGCTCGCAAGGCGGGTGTCGTGGTCACCGTGCGTCGTCATCGCGATATCGCGACGGAGGAGATGAACGAGATCATCGCCTGTGCGGATGCGTGGCGCGATACCGAGACCGAGCGCGGCTTCTCGATGGCCTTGGGCCGCCTGGGTGATCCCCTCGACGGCGATTGTCTTCTGGTGCAGGCGGTTCAGGGCGAGAAGATCATCGGTGTTCTGTCCTTGGTGCCGTGGGGTCGCACCGGTGCGTCACTGGATCTGATGCGTCGGGATCCCGCGTCGCCGAATGGTGTGATCGAGCTGATGGTGACCGAACTCGCCACCGGTGCAGACCATTTCGGCGTCAGCAAAATTTCGCTGAACTTCGCAGTGTTCCGCGCGGCGTTCGAGGAGGGCAGCCGGATCGGGGCCGGACCGGTGCTCCGGATCTGGCGCAGCGTGTTGGTGTTCTTCTCGCGCTGGTGGCAGCTCGAGGCGCTGTATCGCTCGAACGTCAAGTACCTGCCCGAATGGGAGCCGCGCTACCTCTGCTTCGCGGACAGTCGTGTGCTGCCCAAGGTCGGCGTCGCCTCGGCCATCGCCGAGGGATTCCTGACCCTCCCGACCTTTCGGCGCGGTTCCCAGCACACCGGCTCCCATGTTGCAGTGCCCGCAGCATTGGTCGACGCCGAGGACATCCACTCCGACGGGAGCGGACCGGACACTCCCGTGGACGAACCAGCACTCGGCCGCAAGCGCCCCGACCAAGTGCGCGTTCGTATGGCCAAACTCGATCGCCTCGAAAGCGAGGGCGCCGAAGGCTATCCCGTCGCCTATCCCCCGACACACACGGTCGAGGCTGCGGCAGCGTCGCCGCAAGGCACCACGGTGCGTATCGCCGGACGCATTCTTCGAATTCGCGACTACGGCGGTGTCGTGTTCGCGGTGGTACGCGACTGGTCGGCCGATATCCAGGTCCTCTTCGACCGCGATCGCGTCGGAGATTCGATCGAAAACTTTGCTGCCGATTTCGACCTCGGTGACCTCATCGAGGTCAGTGGTGTCATCGGCCGCAGCAAGCGCGGGGAGCTGTCGCTGCTCGCGTCCGACTGGCGAATGAATGCCAAGTGCCTGCATCCGTTGCCGGACAAGTATCGCGGTCTCACCGATCCGGAAGCTCGGGTGCGGCAGCGATATGTGGACCTGGCGATCAATCGGGACGCTCGCGCTCTGCTGATCGCACGCTCGAATGTGGTGAAATCCCTGCGTGATTCGCTCGATGAGCGCGGATACATGGAAGTCGAGACCCCGATCCTGCAGCAGGTACACGGCGGTGCGAACGCGGCACCGTTCGTCACGCACATCAATGCCTACAACCTGGATCTGTATCTTCGGATCGCACCGGAGCTCTACCTCAAGCGGCTGTGCGTCGGCGGTATCGAGAAGGTCTTCGAGATCGGCCGAGTGTTCCGCAACGAGGGCGCGGACTTCAAGCACAATCCCGAGTTCACAATCCTCGAAGCTTACGAGGCACACAGTGACTACGAACGCGCCATGGTGTTGTGCCGAGAGTTGATTCAGCGAGCGGCCGTCGCAGTACACGGTCGCGAAATCATTCTGCGTCCCGATGGCCCGAACGGGGAGATGATCGAGATCGACATCTCCGGCGAATGGCCCGTCAAGACACTGCACGGTGCCGTCGCCGAGAAGTTGGGTGTTCCCGTCGAACCGTCGACTCCGCTGGACGAGCTGCAGCGGCTGTGCGACGAGAACGAGATTCCGTACGAGAAGACCTGGGATGCGGGAGCCGTCGCACAGGGAATGTACGAACACCTCGTCGAGGACTACACCGAGTTTCCTACGTTCTACAAGGACTTCCCGACGTCGATGTCACCGTTGACGAGGCCGCATCGAAGCATCCCAGGAGTCGCGGAGAAGTGGGATCTCGTCGCATGGGGCGTCGAGCTCGGTACCGCGTACAGCGAATTGACCGACCCCGTCGATCAGCGGCAGCGCCTCACCGAACAGTCGCTGCTGGCGGCGGGCGGAGACGAGGAGGCCATGAGCTTGGACGAGGACTTCCTGCAGGCGCTCGAACGTGGAATGCCGCCGACCGGCGGTCTCGGTATGGGCGTCGACCGGGTCGTCATGCTCATCACCGGCGGAAGCATTCGCGAAACTCTTGCATTTCCGCTGGCCAAGCCACGTCAGTGACCGTTGTCGGCGGCCGATTCGTCGAGCGAATGTGCAAAACGGGGAAAATGATGGAAACTGGAGTGTGAAACAGACGGCAGGTCGGCAATGGTGGGGAAGACATGGATCACGGAAATCGAACCGAGCGCAGTGCGTTGTTTCCCGTGAAACATCCCCCCGGCCAATATGTCGAGGTGGACGGGCAACGTCTGCATCTGTTCGTGCGCGGAACCGGCCCCACGGTAGTCCTCTGCGGCGGCCTCGGCAGCAATTGGTTCGACTGGGACGACATCGTCGACATCCTGAGCGCGCACCATCACGTCGTCGTTCTCGACCGCCCCGGCTTCGGACTCAGCGATCCCCTACCCGCCGGTGCCACGCCCACCGTCCGCGGGGAAGCAGACCGCATCATCGGAGTTCTCGACGCACTCGGCGTCACCGAACCAGTGGTGGTCGCCGGCCATTCGATCGCAGGCTTTTACGCCGAAGCCGTCGCACGGCTGTACCCGTCGCGCATCCGCGGGATTCTGTTGCTCGATTCCAGCGCAGAATCCAACCCCCGGCGCTTCATCCCCGGTGTCGTGCGCGTCGAGGCGGCGCGCGTGGTCGCAACCGCCCTCAGCAAGACCGGCGTGCAGAAGCTGTTCGGACCACACGTGCGCCGCGTCCTGAACCAGGCGACACCGCCCGACGGCACACCGCAGGAGACATTCGATTGGGTCGACGACATCTACCGCAGGCCCACCTACCTCGCCGCTGCACTCGTCGAAGACGTCGTGTACCCCGACCTGGCCGTCGAACTGAACAAACTGCGCAAGCGCTCGTCGCTGGTCGTTCCGGTCATCGTGGCGGCAGCCCACACCGGACGACCCTCCCCGTGGGGCAAGAAGTGGATCAGAACTCAACGCAAGCTCGCCGAGTATCTGCGCGCCGACTTCACCGTCGTCATGCCTGCCCACCACCACGCCATGATCGACAAACCCGCCGAGGTAGCGGCACTCATCACCGAACTGGTGTGAACCCCTCGAGGCGACGCACGTAACGTGTCTCACCGAGCCCGCAGCCCAAGACCCGAGCCGAAGCTCGGCGATGGCGCGGTAGCACGAGAGGAAATTGAAGATGGGTGCGATCAGCACGACGCAAGGTAGACAGTCGAAGATGCTCGGTTTGGGCGTTCATCGCCCGGAACGAATAGTGACCAACGACGAGATCTGCGAGTTCATCGACTCCAGTGACGAGTGGATCCAGACACGTTCAGGGATCAAGAACCGGCGCTTCGCCGACCCCGAGGAAAACGTCGTACAGATGTCCATCTCGGCAGGCCGCAAAGCCCTCGAAGCCAGTGGAATCACCGCCGATCAGGTCGACACCGTCATCGTCGCCACCTCGACGCACCTCGAACTGACACCCCAGGCAGCCGCCAAAGTGGCACACGGTCTCGGCACCAAAGGCCCGGCCGCGTTCGACATCTGCGCCGGCTGCGCGGGCTTCTGCTACTCGCTGGCCGTCGCATCCGACCTGGTCAAGGCCGGAACGTCCAAGTACGTACTGGTCATCGGCGCCGAACAGCTCAGCGTCACCACCGACCCCTACGATCGCACCACGCGCTTCATCTTCGCCGACGGCGCAGGAGCCGTGGTCGTAGGGCAGAGCGACGAAACCGAAATCGGACCCGCCGTCTGGGGCTCCGACGGCTCACAGTCCGACGCCATCGTCCAGACCATCGACTGGTACGACTACATCACCAAGGCCGAACAGGAACGACCCTGGATCCGAATGAACGGCATCTCCGTCTTCCGCTGGGCTGCATTCGAGATGGGCAAAGCTGCGCAGAAGGTACTCGACGTCGCCGGAATCAAAGCCGACGAACTGCACGCCTTCATCCCCCACCAGGCCAACAGTCGCATCACCGAACTACTCGCCAAGAGCCTGAACCTCGACGAAGGCACCCCGGTCGCCAACGACATCGCCGAAACAGGCAACACCTCCGCGGCCTCGATCCCACTGGCCATGGAGGAACTGCTGCGCACCGGCAAAGCAAAAGCAGGAGATACGGCACTCCTCCTCGCCTTCGGTGCCGGACTTTCCTACGCCGGACAGGTAGTCAAGCTCCCCACCCTGTAGTTGCCAGTCTCCATTTCACCCGCGCCCGGTTCCCCGGTGCACTCAATGTGACGTTCAGTGGCCTTTTCGACGGTCGATGTCACATCGAGTGGACTTGGGGAGCGGGTGTGGGCGGAATCAGGACCGAAGATGCCATCGAGTCGTATGGTTGTCGTATGCCCAAGCCCCCGTTGCCCGATGCTGCAGTGGAGTTGTTGAGGAAGCCGAATCCCGCGGTGATGGCCGTGGTTCGTGTCGATGGGACGCCGATCACCGCACCCACGTGGTATTTGTGGGAGGACGGGAAGATAGTGCTCAATTTCGATGCGTCTCGGAAGCGGCTCGAGCACATTCGTGCGAATCCGAAGGTGTCGATCTCGGTGTTGGACGAGGCCAGTTGGTACACCCATCTGACGGTCCACGGTTCGATCGAGTTGCAGGACGATCCGGATCTGGTGGATATCGATCGCATCTCGACGCATTACACGGGCGATCCGTATCCGGTTCGGGATCAGCCTCGGGTGACCGGATACGTCACCATCGACGCGTATGTCGGCTGGGGCAAGCTCGGCTGAGGATGGGTGGATCGAACCTATTGCGGCGGGGTTCTCGAGGTGTCACACTCCCGCAATGGTGACTCCACGGGGCAGCGATCCGTTCGACGCTTCCGACAAGGATCGGCCGAACCCTGACCAGCAGCAGTATCCCCAGTACCAAAACCCGCAGTACCAAAACCCCCAATACCAAAACCCCCAATATCAGAACCCTCAGTACCCCAACCCGCAGTACCCCAACCTTCAGTACGGTGCTGGCTACGGGACCCCCGCACCCACGAACACCCTGGCGATTGTCTCGCTCGTGTTGGCCGTTCTGGGTCTGACGTTTCTGCCGTTGATTGCCTCGATCTGCGCTGTGGTGTGTGGCCATATTTCGCGTGGTCAGATCAAGCGCACCGGTGAGGGCGGTTCGGGATTCGCTACGGCAGGCCTGATCGTCGGCTACGTGTCGATTGCACTGTTCGTCATCGTCGTGGCGGGGATCATTCTTTTCGCCGTCGCTGCGGCGAACACGTCAAGCTACTGATACGGGTTGCGTCAGACGCCCCTTCAGGCATGCGGCCCAGGTTCCGGCGACCACCGCCAATGCAATGACGAACAACGCCAACGCATTCCAACCCAGTGACTGGAAGACGACGCCGCCGAGCCAGCCGACGATGGACGATCCGCCGTAGTAGAAGAGGTTGTACAGCGAGGTCGCCTGAGCGCGTCCGTGCACGGCGCGCTGGCCCGTCCACCCCGACGCAATGGCGTGGGCGGCGAAGAACCCCATAGTCAGGATCACCAGGCCGGTCAGAATGACGACGAGACTCGACGCCATCGTCATTGCCACTCCGGCGATCATCGTCGCGGTGGCCCCAGCGAGAACTGCCGAGCGTCCATGCTGGGTTGCCAGCTTGCCGGCCACCCGTGAAGAGACGGTACCGCTGAGGTACGCCACGAAGATCAGGCTGATCAGCGACTGCGGAAGCCCGAAAGGTACAGCCTCCAAGCGGAAGCCGAGGAAGTTGTAGATCGCGACGAAGCCGCCCATCAGCAGGAATCCCTGGCCGTAGAGTGCCGCCATCCCCGGTTCACGTAGGTTCACCCACAGCCGTCCCGGCAGGTCACGAATCGGGCTGTGTATCAACGTCGTTCGCGGTCGAGGTGCGAGCCACACGAACAGCCCGGCGGCGAGAGCCGCGATCAGCGAGACGGTCAGGGTCCCGATGCGCCAGTTGGTGTATTCCGCAACGGGTCCGGCGACGATACGACCGAGCAGCCCGCCCAGCGTGGTTCCCGATACATAGGTCGCGGCGGCCAGAGCGGTGTGACTGCGATGCACTTCTTCGCTGAGGTACGCAATTGCGATGGCCGGAAGTCCTCCCAGCGCAACACCTTCGAAGAATCGAACTATCAGTAGCACCTCGAGCGAGGGTGAGAGCGGTACGAGCAGGCCCAGTGTCGTGGCCACGAGGATGGAGGCCGTCATCGCCCGGACTCGGCCGACGCGGTCTGCCGCCACCGACCAGGGAATGACCGACACCGCAACGCCGACCGTCGCGAGTCCGACCGCCAGCGAGGACTGCGACGGAGTGATGTCGAGATTTGCAGCGATGAGAGGTAGGATTCCCTGCACCGAATACAGCTGGGCGAACGTTGCGACCCCGGCGAACAGCAGCGCCAGCACCAATCGACGGTATTCGCGCGATCCCCTGGGGTGTCCCTCCCACTCGAGGGCGTCGGGCCGCGTCGTAGTCATGCCCATCACGTTAGAAGTGCTCACTACATTCGTCCAATGCATGAGAGCACCTCAATCAATACGCCAGCGATATGGTTCATCCATGCGCCGCGAAACACTCGAGCTCCTGCCGCTGCTCCCGACCCTCGTTGCAGTGGCCGATACCGAGCACATCACCGACGCCGCCCACGTTCTGGGCGTTCCTCAACCCACCGTCAGCCGTCAGGTCGCCCGCGCATCGGCGATCCTCGGCGTCGACATCGTCGAACGACGCGGCCGCGGCATCGTGCTCACCAGCACGGGTCGCGTTCTGATTCCGTACCTGCAGCGGGCGCTGAGCGATATCGACGCCGGAATCGACGCCATGACCGAGCACGACGCTCGGGCTCGCGGGCGTATCGCAGTGGCGTTCCAGAACACCCTGGGCGAGGACGTTGTACCCGCCTTGATCCGTCACTTCCGCGTCGACCATCCGGCCGTCACCTTCGATCTCGACCAGGGCGCGCGTGCACGTTGCCTCCAGCGGCTCGCCGATGGCGTCTCGGATTTGGCCTTCGTCTCCCTCAGTACCGAGCACACCGACGACAATTCGTTCCAGCTCTACGACGAGCGGCTGGTACTGGTGGTGTCCCACGATCATCGACTCGCGTCGAGAAAGACCGTCGACCTCGCCGACACCGCCGACGAGAACTACATCGCCATGGGCCACGGCTTCGGTATGCGATCGATCTGCGACGAGCTCTGGGCCGACGCCGGGTTCAGCCCGCGCATCGCATTCGAGGGCCAGGACACCCACACGGTGCGCGGACTCGTCGGTGCCGGGCTCGGGATCGCCATCCTTCCGAAAATTCGCTCGCACGGCGGCGAGAGCGGAACGGTCGATATCGCACTTACTCAACCGACGGCGCGTAGGCGCATCGGCATGGTGTGGGGTCCGCGCGCCGACATGCCGCGGCAGGTCGGGGCCTTTCGGTCGATGGTGCAACGCAGCGGCCGCACACTCGTGATTAGGTGAGTCGATGCAACTGGTTCTGGTACGGCACGCGCTGCCGCAGCGTTCGGACACCTCGGCCGACCCGGCTCTGGCGGAACTCGGCGTCGAACAAGCCGTGCGGGTGCCCGACGCCGTGGCCCGGTTCCCGATTTCCCGAGTGGTCGCGAGCTCGCAGCTTCGCGCCGTCCAAACCGCGCAGCCGCTGGCCGATCGGTTGGGTCTGTCGGTCGAATCGGACGAGCGGCTGGCCGAATACGATCGCGATTTCGGCGGCTACATCCCGATCGAGTCGGCCAAGACCGAGTTCCGTGCGGCGTTCGACCGCATCAAGGCCGGGCATCTTCCGGAACAGGTCGACGAGCAGGCCTTCCGCGGACGAGTGCTCGCGGGAGTGGCCGATATCGTCACGAACAGTGCTCACACCGACACCGTTGTGCTCTTCGCCCACGGCGGCGTCATCAACATCCTGCTGCAGGACGTACTGCAGACACCGAAGGTCCTCGGATTCCCGATCGACTACTGCTCGGTGACGCGCGTGCTGTTCTCACGAAGCGGCGCGAGGTCGGTCTCCTCGGTCAACGAAACCCAGCATGTGTGGGACCTGCTTCCACGCAACCGACAATCCACAGAAATCTCTTAAAGTCCCAGGTCAGCGGCAGTATATGCCGTGACGACGGGCCCTCGACGGTCGGACGACCGGCCGGCGGCAGTTAGCCTCGAAGCATCATGGGTGAATTGCGTATCTTCCGACGTCCTGTTGTTGCTCTCACTGCTCTCGCGTTTCCGCTGGTCGCGGTGGGTGCATTCGCACTCGGCACCGGTTACGACCTCGGCGGCGAATCGACCGCAACCACCACCGTCGTCGCCGAGAGCGAACAGGCCACTCCGGCGGACCAGCAAACCGCCGATCCCCTGTCGAAGACCAGAAACAGTCTCAACAGCGCGTCGCTCCCCATCACGTTCCTCTCCAGCGGTATCGGCCAACTGACCGACGGCGGAACGCAGCTCAACGACGGCGTGGGGCAGCTCGCCGACGGCATCACCCAGGCGCACGACGGAACGATCCAATTGGCCGACGGATTCGGGCAGTACCGCGACGGCATCGGCCAGCTCGGGGACGGTGCGTCGCAGATCAGCGGCGGCGTCGACCAGGTCGTCGACCAGCTCGCTGGTTTCGGCGCTCTTCAGGCCGACTTCACGGCGAAACTCGCCGCCACCGCAGACCAGGTCGATCGCTTCCCGCACCCCGGATCCGACGCCATCTCCGGTGAGATTCGCGGAGTCATCGACACCCTGAACACGCAGGCCTTCGGCCCCGACACCCTCGCGCAGCTCCAGACCCTCAAGGATGGTGCACAGCAGCTCTCCAGCGAACTCAACGACCCGAACAGCCAGTTCCTCGGTGCGACCGGGCAACTCGGCGACGCGACGGTGCAGTTGCGGGACGGGCTGGGCCAGCTCGACGACGGCGGCCAGCAGCTCAAGGCCGGAACCGATCAGCTCGTGACGTCGGTCAAGCCGGTCGAGGGAATCGTCAACGGCATCGCCACCAACGTGCGCGACGCCTCCGCCGCGCTTCCGCCGGGAACAGCAGCCGCCACCAACGACGCGACCTCTGAACAGAACACTGATCAGAACGTCGCAGCTACGTCGACGACAACCGGTACCGGTGCCACGCCGTACCTGATCGCCGCCCTGGTGGCACTCGGGGCGCTCGGCTGCGTCAGCCTCGTACGCGTTCTCGGTAGGGACACGAAACCGCGTTGGCTCGCCGTCGCCGCAGCCGTTGCAGCCGTGGGCGTCAGCGCGGCAATCGCATTCGCCTTCGCAACGGAGGCCGCCATCGGACCGGTCATCGGGGCGGGTGCGTTCCTCGTCGTCTCCGCCGCCGCGTATCTCGCCGCAGCGGGCGCGGTTCAGCGGGTGCTGGGTGCCGTCGTGGGTCAGATCGTCAACGTGGTCGCCCTTGCGGTGCAGGTCGTCGTCTGCGGTTTTGCCTACGCGTCCACCGCACCGATCTGGGGTGACCTCGCCGCATTCATGCCGATGAGCTACACCGCCGCCGGTGCCCGCATCATCGCATCGGGCGAGATGAGCGGGACCGGCTGGCTCGCGATCGGAGCCACGGTGGCGCTGCTGGCCGTCTCGGCACTCGTGTACGTCAGCGCGCGGGGTGGCTCAGCCGACGGGTCGGAGCGGATGGATGGCGGGCGCGGCCGCGAGATGGGCCCCGAACTCGCTTAACGCCTGCTGCAGATGTGGCGTCTGCATGTGGCCGTCCAGGTCCTCCTGCGACTTCCACAGTTCGATGGTGATGAACGTGCCCGGCTCTACCGCCGACTCGAACAGCTCGTAGGAGATGTTTCCGTCTTCCTTACGAGATTCGGCGACCAAGGCCGAGAGGCCGTCGCGCACCGCGTCGGTGGCGTCGGGCTTGGCGATAATGGTCGCGACAACCTTGAGATCGTTGCTCATGAGGTGATGTGTCCTTCGTTCGGCGAGTCCCACTTTCCTCACCGAACGTACTCCCGACACCCCTAAGCTGAGGTGTCCGTACGGAAAGGGATGTCACAGTGAGCTACACCGGTACCGACCAGCGCGCCACGAAGAAGGACTGGCTTGGCCTCGCGGTACTGGTGATACCGATCCTCGTCGTGTCGATGGACATGTCGGTGCTCTACCTGGCACTGCCGTTCATGACGGCCGATCTCGAGCCCACCAGCAACCAATCGTTGTGGATACTCGACATCTACGGCTTTCTGCTCGCCGGACTGCTCATCACGATGGGGTCGCTGGGCGATCGCATCGGCAGACGCACCCTGTTGATGGTCGGTGCCGTCGTGTTCGGCGTGGCGTCTCTGGCCGCGACTTTCTCCACCTCCCCCGAGATGCTTCTGGCGGCGCGAGCTCTGTTGGGAATAGGCGGCGCGACCATCGCACCGAGCACGTTGTCGTTGATCCGCAACATGTTTCACGATCCCGGTCAGCGCAAGGAGGCCATCGGCCTGTGGACCGCAGGGTTCGCCGGCGGAGCCGCAGTGGGCCCCGTCATCGGAGGCGTTCTGCTGGAGCACTTCTGGTGGGGCTCGGTGTTCCTGATCAACATTCCGATCATGGTGCTCCTGTTCGTCGCGGCACCGATACTGGTCCCCGAGTTCAAGGATGCCGATCCCGGAAAGTTCGATCCCATCAGCGTCATGCTCGCCATCTCCTCGATGCTCTCGCTCGTGTACGCCATCAAACACGGCGCGCAGGAAGGCATCGATTCGGCGACGATCCTTACTGCCGTGGCCGGACTCGGTCTCGGTACGGCGTTCGTCATCCGGCAACGTAAAGCTGCCAACCCACTGATCGACGTGACGCTGTTTGCCGAACGTGCCTTCAGCGCAGCGGTAGTGGTGCAGTTCCTGGTCATCTTCGCCATGACCGGATTCAGCCTCTTCGCCGCGCAATACCTGCAACTCGTCGTCGGCCTGGGGCCCCTCGAGGCAGGCTTGTGGTTGCTCATTCCTGCCGCCTCAGCAGCGACAGGTGCGGTGTTCGCGCCGACGATGAGCAAGGTGATCCACACCGGCACCATCATCGCCGGGGGTCTCCTTTTCATTGCGTTCGGTTGCGCCGCATTGGTTTTCGTCGCCGCAGACTCGGGGCTGCCGCTACTGCTCACCGGAATGGCACTGTTGACGTTCGGCATCGGAGCAGCGTCGACCCTCAACTCCGACATCGTCCTCACCGCCGCCGCACCCGAAAAGGCCGGGGCCGCATCGGCTCTCTCGGAGACCGGAGCAGAATTGGGCGGAGCCGTCGGCATCGCCATTCTCGGTACGATCGGCAGTACCGTCTACCGCAACCGCATGGACGACGCCATCCCGGTGGGCACGCCCGCCGAGATCGCCGATCCCGCCAGGGAAACCATCGGCGGGGCCATCGCCGTCGCCGACATCCTGCCCGAGCGGTTCGGGTCGCAGCTGAACGCCGTCGCCAACTCGTCCTTCATCGACGGATTCAATCTCGCCGCCGGGTGGAGCGCTGGTCTGATGGCCGTCAGTGCAGTGACCGTCTTCGTGCTCCTCCGCCGTCAGACCGCGTCGGCGAGGTAGCGCGCCAACCACCGCGTGGCGGACTGGCCGTTCTCGACGTCGTAATTCTGGTACTCCTGGTGGATGCCGGACCGGTAGAACGCTTCGATCTCGCGCTGACGCTGAGCGTTCGCCTGGTCCGACAGCTGGCCCTGCAGCACCGGCAGGCCACCTGCTGCTGCGAGGTCCGAGATCAGCGACTGCGCTTCCTGCGAGTACTGATCGGCGACGTCGGGCGCAGGATCGGACGAGACGGCCAAGAAGCCGACCAACCGCGCGACGTAGTCGTCCTTGGGCGTCGAGCAGTACAGATCGCCGACGGCGCAGAAGGTCCGCACCACGGGGCTGACGTAGCCGAATCCGCCCACCCGCGGGCCGCCGACTCCGGTGCCGACCACGGCGGGTCCCACCAGAGCGTCGGTGTCGGAGCGCTTCGGGTCCGAGATCAGGCCCACCGCCGCCACCCTGTCGGCAGGCACGACGCCGACTCCGGTACCGATGGCCGCGGCGAGGTCACCCGCGGCATCGGCGCCCTGGCTGTAGCCGATGATGCCGAGTTTCGTTGCGCCACAACGGTCTGCCATTGCCTTCAGCATGCCGCCCGCAGTGGTGACGGCTGCAGCGCGAGACTGCCCGTACACCTCGCCCTCCCACGGGAACGCGGTAGCGGGATACGAGACGTAGTCGGTTCGGATATCGCCACCGAGACGATCGATGACGTCGGTCAGCATCCCCGGCTTCGGTGCGGCACCCGAGCTGGTCTCCCACGTACCCGGAATCGCGACCACGTACATCGTCGGGCAGTCGGCTGGATCGGCGGCGGCAGGTGATGCCGCTCCGACGACGAGGCCGGACGCAACCGCTGCAGCGACGCCGATACCGGCGCAGATCTTTTTGACACTCATGGGGAGGGGGCCTCACTGGGTGATCGAACGCGTCGTTGTTCGATCCAGACAATGCCAGGGCCCTGTGACCATCAGATGCCCACATGGTTAACGGACGTAACCGTGCGTCACACCTCTATGAAATGAGACCGAGCTCGAAGTTATGGACGGAATCGGCCTGATATCCGTCCACAACTTCGAGCTCGGCGGGAAAAGCGACTTACCGCTGAGGCACCTGGGTGGGCACGATCGGCGACGGCAGTGCGGTTGCGCCCTGCAGGAAGGTGTCGACGGCGGCCGCACAGGAGCGACCCTCGGCGATAGCCCACACGATGAGCGACTGACCACGGCCCATGTCTCCGGCAACGAAGACGCCGGGGACGTTGGTGACCCACTCGTTGGTGCGCTCGACGTTGCCGCGCTGGCTGAACTCGACGCCCAGGTCGGTCAGCAGACCGCCCTTGTCCGGTCCGACGAATCCCATGGCCAGCAACACCAGGTCGGCCTCGAGGGTGAACTCGCTTCCCTCGACCTTCTCGAACTTGCCTGCCTTGAACTCGACCTCGCACGCCTCGAGAGCAGTGACCTTTCCGTCTTCGCCGACGAAACGCTCGGTGTTGACCGAGAAGACGCGTTCGCCGCCCTCTTCGTGTGCCGACGCCACGCGGTACATCAGCGGATACGTCGGCCACGGGGTGGACACCGCACGCTCTTCGGGCGGACGGGCCATGATCTCGAACTGGTGGACGCTCTCGGCGCCCTGCCGGTGCGAGGTACCGAGGCAGTCGGCTCCGGTGTCGCCGCCGCCGATGATGACGACCTTCTTGCCCTCGGCGCTGACGGGCGGCGCAGCGAAGTCGCCCTGCTGCACGCGGTTGGCGTGCGGCAGGAACTCCATGGCCTGGTAGATGCCGTCGAGCTCGCGGCCCTCGATCGGCAGGTCGCGCCAGGCGGTGGCTCCGCCGGACAGGACGACGGCGTCGAACTGTTCGCGCAGTTCGTCGGCCGTGATGTCCACGCCCACATCGACACCGGTACGGAAGACGGTGCCCTCGGCCTCCATCTGCGCCAGCCGACGGTCGATGTGGCGCTTCTCCATCTTGAACTCGGGGATGCCGTAGCGCAGCAGTCCGCCGATGCGATCGGCGCGCTCGAACACCGTGACGGTGTGGCCGGCGCGCGTGAGCTGCTGTGCTGCAGCAAGTCCCGCAGGTCCGGAACCGACGACGGCAACGGTCTTACCGGTCAGATGCGTCGGGTAGACCGGAGTGACCCAGCCCTCTTCGAAGGCCTTGTCGATGATCTCGACCTCGACCTGCTTGATGGTGACCGGATCCTGGTTGATACCGAGGACACACGCCGCCTCGCACGGTGCGGGGCACAGACGTCCGGTGAACTCCGGAAAGTTGTTGGTGGCGTGCAGACGGTCGATGCTGTCGCGCCAGCGGTCCTTGAACACCAGGTCGTTCCACTCGGGAATCAGGTTTCCGAGTGGGCAGCCGTTGTGGCAGAACGGGATACCACAATCCATGCACCGGCTCGCCTGGGTACGCAGAGTGTCCTTCGAGAAGTCCTCGTAGACCTCTTTCCAGTCCATCAGCCGCAGATCGACGGGACGCCGCTTGGGCACCTCGCGAACGGTGTTCTTCAAAAATCCCTGTGGGTCACCCACGAGCTGCCTCCATGATCGCTTCGTCCACGTCCGCGCCGTTCTTCTCGGCTTCGGAGATGGCCAGCAGTACCTTCTTGTAATCGCGAGGCATGACCTTGACGAAATGGTTCACCTGTTGTGACCAGTCCGCCAGAATCCGCTCGGCCACCTCGGAGCCGGTCTGCTCCTGGTGACGGGTGACGATGTCGCGGAGCCAGGTGAATTCGTCACCCTCGAGCTCCTCGATGTCGACCAGCTCGGTGTTGAGGTTCGCCTCGAACGTCTTGTCCGGATCGAAGATGAACGCAACACCGCCGGACATTCCGGCACCGAAGTTACGGCCCGTCGAGCCGAGGATGACCACCTTGCCGCCGGTCATGTACTCGCATCCGTGATCGCCCACGCCTTCGACGACGGCCTCCGCGCCGGAGTTACGGACGGCGAATCGCTCGCCGACGACTCCGCGGATGAGGGCCTCACCGCTGGTGGCGCCGAACAGGAAGACGTTGCCGCCGATGATGTTGTCCTCGGCGACGAATCCCGCGGGAGCATTCAGCGACGGACGCAGTACGAGATGCCCACCGGACAGTCCCTTACCGACGAAGTCGTTGGCATCTCCCTGCAGGCGCAGCGTCATACCGGACGGGACGAACGCACCGAAGCTGTTGCCCGCCGAGCCGGTGAACGTGATGTCGATGGTGTCGTCCGGAAGTCCGACTCCGCCGTACGCCTTCGTGACCTCGTGCCCGAGCATCGTTCCGACGGTGCGGTTGACGTTGGTGATCTTGGACTCGAAGACGACCTTCTCGCCCTTGTCCAACGCGTTGCGACTGGCCGCGATCAGCTGCTGATCCAAGGCCTTGTCGAGACCGTGATCCTGAACCCCGGTGTTGTAGAGGTTCTGGTTCATGAACGCCGATTCGACCTCTTCGAGGATCGGCGCGAGATCGAGCTTCGACGCCTTCCAGTGCTCCTTGGCCGCGGTGGTGTCCAGCAGACCGACCTGGCCGACGGCCTCGTCGAGCGTGCGGAAACCGAGCTCGGCCATGAGCTCGCGAACCTCTTCGGCGATGAACATGAAGAAGTTCTCGACGAATTCCGGCTTGCCCGCGAACCGCTTGCGCAGCAACGGGTTCTGCGTCGCGACACCCACGGGGCAGGTATCGAGGTGGCAGACGCGCATCATGATGCAGCCCGACACGACCAGCGGAGCGGTGGCGAAACCGAACTCCTCGCCGCCGAGCAGGGCGGCAACCATGACGTCGCGGCCGGTCTTGAGCTGACCGTCCACCTGCACGACGATGCGATCGCGAAGTCCGTTGAGCAGCAACGTCTGCTGGGTCTCGGCCAATCCGAGCTCCCATGGCCCACCCGCGTGCTTGACCGACGTCAGCGGCGTCGCGCCGGTGCCGCCGTCGTGGCCCGAGATGAGCACCACGTCCGCGTGTGCCTTGGACACACCGGCGGCGACCGTGCCGACGCCGACCTCGGAGACGAGCTTGACGTGGATGCGAGCCGACGGGTTCGCGTTCTTCAGGTCGTGGATCAGCTGCGCGAGATCCTCGATCGAGTAGATGTCGTGGTGCGGCGGCGGCGAGATCAGGCCGACGCCGGGCGTCGAATGCCGAACCTCGGCGACCCACGGGTACACCTTGTGCGCCGGAAGCTGGCCGCCCTCGCCGGGCTTGGCGCCCTGGGCCATCTTGATCTGGATGTCGGTGCAGTTGGTCAGGTAGTGCGAGGTGACGCCGAAACGTCCCGACGCGACCTGCTTGATGGCACTGCGCCGCCAGTCGCCGTTCTCGTCCGGCTCGAAGCGCGAGACGTCCTCGCCGCCCTCACCGGAGTTCGAGCGACCGCCCAAACGGTTCATCGCGATCGCGAGGGTCTCGTGCGCCTCGGCGGAGATGGAGCCGTAGCTCATCGCGCCGGTCGAGAAACGCTTGACGATCTCGCTGGCCGGCTCGACCTCGTCGATCGAAATAGCTTGCCGCTCTTCGGTCTTGAAGCGGAACAGACCACGCAAAGACGCCAGCCGCTCGGACTGGTCGTCGACCATCTTCGTGTATTCCTTGAAGATGTCGTACTGACCGGTGCGGGTGGAGTGCTGCAGCTTGAACACGGTGTCGGGGTTGAAGAGGTGGTACTCCCCTTCACGACGCCACTGGTATTCGCCGCCCGTCTCGAGCTCACGGTGGGCGCGCTCCTGACGGTTGTCCAAGTACGCCACCGCATGTCGCGCCGCGACGTCGTCGGCCACCTGGTCGAGGTCGATGCCGCCGAGGTGGCTGTTGAGACCGGTGAAGTACTCGTCGACCAGTTCCTGCGAGAGGCCGATGACCTGGAACAGCTGGGCTCCGGTGTACGACGCGAGGGTCGAGATGCCCATCTTGGACATCACCTTCAGCACGCCCTTGCCTGCGGCCTTGATGTAGTTGGACACGGCCTTGTCGAAGGTGATGTCGGTGAGGGAGCCGCGTTCGATCATGTCCTCGATCGACTCGAAGGCCATGTACGGGTTGACTGCTGCCGCACCGAATCCGATGAGCAGGGCCATGTGGTGCACCTCGCGGGCGTCACCGGCCTCGATGATCAGGCCGACCTTGGTGCGGGTCTTCTCACGGACCAGGTGATGGTGCACCGCGGCGGTGAGGAGCAGCGACGGAATCGGAGCGAGCTTCTCGCTGGACTCGCGGTCGGAGAGCACGATGATCCGCGCGCCACCCGAGATGGCAGCGGACACCTGAGCGCGGATGGCCTCCAACGACTTTCGGAGGCCCTCACCGCCCTCGGACACCGGGTAGAGACCACGCACGACCACCGAGCGCAGTTCTTCCTGAGTGCCCTCGTCGTTTATGTGCACCAGCTTGGCGAGGTCGTCGTTGTGCAGGATCGGCTGCGGCAGCACGATCTGCTTGCAACCGTCGGCACCCGGGTTGAGCAGATCGCCCTCTGGGCCGATGGTGCCGCCGAGGCTGGTGACGATCTCCTCACGGATGGCGTCGAGCGGCGGGTTGGTGACCTGCGCGAACAGCTGCGAGAAGTAGTCGAACAGCATGCGCGGGCGAGCCGACAGGATCGCGATCGGAGTATCGGTACCCATGGAACCGATTGCCTCGGCACCGGATTTCGCCATCGGCGAGACCAGCACGTTGAGTTCCTCGGTGGTGTATCCGAAGATCTGCTGACGGATCAGCACGCGGTCGTGCGGCATGTGCACGTGCGGACGCTCGGGTAGGTCGTCGATCGAGGTGAGGCCCTCGTCGAGCCACTGCTGGTATGGATGCTCGGCGGCGAGCTCGTCCTTGATCTCGTCGTCGGAGACGATGCGGCCCTGCGCGGTGTCCACCAGGAACATGCGGCCCGGCTGCAGGCGAACCTTGCGGACGACCTTCGACGGATCGATGTCGAGAACTCCGACCTCGGAGGCCATGACGACCAGACCGTCGTCGGTGACCCACAACCGGCTCGGGCGCAGACCGTTGCGGTCCAGGACCGCGCCGATGACGGTGCCGTCGGTGAAGCACACCGAAGCAGGTCCGTCCCAGGGCTCCATCAGCGAGGAGTGGTACTTGTAGAACGCCCGACGTGCGGGGTCCATGGATTCGTGCCGCTCCCACGCCTCGGGAATCATCATGAGCACGGCGTGCGGCAGACTGCGGCCACCGAGGTGCAGCAGCTCGAGCACCTCGTCGAAACGTGCTGTGTCACTTGCTCCGTGGGTGACCACGGGGAAGATCTTCTCGAGGGCCTCGGAGCCGCCGAACACATCGGATGTGATGAGTGCCTCGCGAGCGCGCATCCAGTTCTCGTTACCGGTGGCGGTGTTGATCTCGCCGTTGTGGGCAACGCGGCGGAACGGATGCGCCAGCGGCCACGAGGGGAACGTGTTGGTCGAGAAGCGTGAATGCACAAGTCCCAGTGCACTTTCCACGCGCTCGTCCTGCAGGTCGAGGTAGAACCCCTTGAGCTGAGGCGTCGTCAGCATGCCCTTGTAGACGAAGGTCTGCGAAGACAGCGACGGGAAGTACACGGTCTCGCGGCCGGGGCCGTCCTTGCCCGCACCCTCTTCGCCCAGTTCGTGCTCGACACGCTTGCGAATGACGAACGCGCGGCGTTCGAGGTCGAGATCGGTGATCGACGCGTCGGGAGCGGCGAGGAACACCTGACGGAAGGTCGGCATCGCGTCGCGCGCGAGTGCGCCGAGAGACGAGTCGTCGGTGGGAACCTCACGCCAACCGAGAACCTCCAGGCCCTCGCTCCGGACGATGCGCTCGACACCCTCGCAGGCGCGTGCCGCGTCGCTACGGCCCTGCGGCAGGAACGCGACACCGGTTGCGTAAGCACCGGCAGCCGGCAGCTCGAAATCTACGACGGCGCGGAAGAACGCGTCCGGAACCTGAATGAGGATACCTGCACCGTCACCGGTGTTCGGTTCGGAGCCGGCAGCACCGCGGTGCTCGAGATTGACCAGTGCGGTGATCGCCTTCTCGACGATGTCGCGACTGCGACGACCGTGCATGTCCACCACGAATGCGACACCACAAGAGTCGTGCTCGTTGACGGGATCGTAGAGGCCTTGCGGGCCCGGAGTGTGCTTCATACCTAGCCTTAGGATCAGTCCAGCCTTGAAACTCGTCGGCGACGGTCTTGAGTAACCGAGTGCACGAACGGCCTTGAAGTGCGTCCTCGCCGTTGAAGCAGCACTTGTCGATCGTCGACGCTTTCCTCAGCACGGGCGGGTGGGCTCGTGATAGAAAAGTGAGGGTCTCGACGGATTCGGCCGTGGTGAGGCCTATCCAACTACGAACGATAAGTCAGTACCTGGGTACCCCCGCAAATAAGGTAAGCCTATTGTGGGCCTTCACCTGCGCGTATCCACTTTTTATCGGGCATATCGACCCGCGTTCGACCCGTGGCTCTGTTACTTACATGCGTGTGAGACGCATCGTGGAGATAAAAAAACTGGCCGCAGCGATCCGAGATCAGCTGCGGCCAGCGTGGTGGGCGGAGGGGGACTTGAACCCCCACGTCCCGAAGGACACTGGCACCTGAAGCCAGCGCGTCTGCCATTCCGCCACCCGCCCGGGTGACGGCGAGAACACTAACACGCACCCCGCCGAGCTCGAAAATCGCGGCCTCACCCCGTCCGGAGCGAGCAGCGGCACGCGGTCTGCGTCGGAAGCACCGTATATCATGCTGGGAGCGCGACCTCGTGATGACACGCGGCGCTCGCGTCCTACGCACCTGCAGGCACCACACGGTGGAAGAACACACTGAGAGGAGGGGTCACGATGGGCATCGTTCAGCGGTTCGAGCGCAAACTCCAGGGCGCTGTCGGCGACGTCTTCGCCCGCGTGTTCGGCGGTGGCGTCGTACCGGCCGAGGTGGAAGCTGCGCTCCAGCAAGAAGCGTCGGACCTGGTTCGACCCCTCGACGGCGGCCACTACCTGGCACCCAACAGCTACGTGATCACCATCAACAGCTCTGATCACAACGAACTCGCCGGAGATCGAGAACTCACGGTCAAAGCTTTTTCCCGCCACCTCGACGATTACATCCGTGATCAGGGGTGGCAGACCTACGGTGACGTGGTGGTTCGGTTCGAGCCGTCGCCCACTCTGCATACCGGTCAGTTCCGGGCCAGTGGCTCGGTCGACCCCGATGTGGGACGATCGGCGACTGCTGCGCGGAACCCGTCCGCGCAGCGCGGCGCGTCGGCCGAGCAGAATGTATCGGCACCGCCGGCACCCAGTCCCGTCCCTTCAGCCACGCAGCGACCGTCTGCCCCACCGATGTCGACACCAGGAGCCGGCCACATGACGCAGAACCCAGGCTACGACCCGCAGCGCGACCCCGCGGACGGTCATCGTCCCGATCCGCGCGCTCGCAACGGTTACGCCGGTGGCCAGGATCCCCGCTACCCCGCGCGTGAGCAGAACGGCTACGACGCCCAGGCCTATGCGCCTGCCGACTACGACCAGCGCTACGAACAGCAGCCGTACAACGGACAGGGATACGACGAGCAGCCGTACGTCGATCAGGGTCAGGCCTACAGCGCCGCCGGCGGTCAGGACCAGAATTACGATCCCCGGGCCTACGGCAACCCCCACGGTCAGGACCAGGGCTACGACGCTCAGGGCTACAACTCCCAGGGTTACAACGCGCAGGGTTACAACGCGCAGGGCTACGACTCCCAGGGTTACGAATACAACGGTGCCGATCAGGGCGCTGCCTACTCGGAAGCTCCGTATCAGGAGCAGGCCTACAGCGATCCGGCAGGCCAGTACGCCGAGCCCCAGGCCGCGGGATATCAGCAGGCCGGATACCAGCAGCCCGGATACGACTACCCACCTGCCCCGGCCGCCTACGGTCGCGGCTACCAGCAGGGCGACCGCGGCGACGGGTACGGCTACGATCAGCCCGCCGCCTACGCCGGACAGGGTCAGTCGCTCGCAGCCACGCTGCAGCTCGAAGACGGCAGTGGCCGCTACTTCCAGCTGCGTGACGGTCAGAACATCATCGGCCGCGGCCAGGACGCGCAGTTCCGGCTTCCCGACACCGGTGTCTCCCGGCGGCACATCGAGATTCGCTGGGACGGCCGCGTGGCCATGCTTTCCGATCTCGGCTCCACCAACGGCACCACCGTCAACGGTGCTCCGGTGCAGGACTGGCAGTTGGCCGATGGCGACGTCATCAGGGCCGGCCACTCGGAAATTCTGGTCCGGATCGTCTGACGTCGAGGGATGGAAGACACGAGCGGTGTAGCACTCTCGCGCTCGTCCACCCGAATGTCGTCCACACGCGCGGCTTCACCCTATGATGCTGCGAGACAACCATGTCTGCCGCGCCGCCTCGTTCGGGCGTGGGGGATCCGGCCGGATCGCGAAGGAGGAGGTGAATCGTCGTGCAGGGATTGATTCTTCAATTGACCAGGGCGGGCTTCCTGCTTCTGCTGTGGTTTTTCGTCTGGGCCGTCCTTCGCACCCTGCGCAGCGATATCTATGCGGCCGCGGGCATGCGAGTACCCCCGCGCTACAGCGGTGGCTCCAAGGTTCTTCCGTCGTTCAACAAGCAGAAGGTGGCCAAGTACCTCGTGGTGACCCAGGGCGGTCTCGCCGGAACGCGCATCTCGCTGGGCACTCAGCCCGTTCTCATCGGGCGTGCGGACGATTCGACTCTCGTTCTGACAGACGACTATTCGTCGACGCGCCATGCCCGTCTCTCACCTCGTGGCGGTGACTGGTACGTCGAGGATCTCGGGTCGACCAACGGCACCTACCTCGACCGCGCGAAGGTGACCACCGCGGTGCGCGTGCCGCTGGGGACGCCGGTTCGCGTCGGCAAGACCGTGATCGAGTTGCGCCCGTGACCCTCGTCCTTCGCTATGCCGCCCGCAGTGATCGCGGTCTGGTTCGCTCCAACAACGAGGACTCCGTCTACGCCGGAGCCCGGCTGCTGGCCCTGGCCGACGGTATGGGCGGTCACGCTGCCGGTGAAGTGGCCTCGCAGTTGATGATCGCCGCGCTGGCCCACCTCGACGACGACGAGCCCGGCGAGGATTTGCTCGGCAAGCTGGAGGCGGCCACCCGCGAGGGCAACGCCTCCATCGCCGATCAGGTCGAGGACGAGCCCGAACTCGACGGTATGGGCACCACGTTGACCGCGATTCTGTTCGCGGGCAAGCGAATCGGGCTCGTTCACATCGGCGACTCCCGGGCGTACATGCTGCGCGACGGATCACTTACTCAGATCACCCGCGACGACACCTTCGTCCAGTCACTCGTCGACGAGGGTCGCATCACCGCCGAGCAGGCACACACTCACCCGCAGCGGTCTCTGATCATGCGTGCTCTCACCGGCAACGAGATCGAGCCGACGCTCACCGTCAGGGAAGTGCGTGCGGGAGACCGCTACCTACTGTGCTCCGATGGACTGTCCGATGTCGTCAGTGACGAGACCATCGAGAACACCATGAACGAAGGCGAAACCGGCCCCTGCGCCGATCGCCTGATCGAACTCGCCTTGCGTAGCGGTGGACCGGACAACGTGACTGTCGTCGTCGCCGATGTGATCGATCTCGACTACGGACAGAGCCACCCCATCCTCGGCGGTGCGGCCAGCACCGAGGATGAAGAGGACTCCCCTCCCCCCAACACCGCAGCAGGACGTGCCGCGGCAATGCGCCCGCCTCGCTCGACCCCCAAGCGAGTCGCCACCCCGGTGGTGACGCCGGAGAAGAAGTCGCACAAGCTGCGCTGGACGCTGATCGCCCTGACCCTGGTGGTGCTCGCGGGAATCGGTGCGCTCGTGGCCAATTCGGTCATCAAGGGCAATTACTACGTCGGTGCCGACAACAGCAAGGTCACGGTGCTGCGCGGTCTTCCCGGCTCGGTCCTCGGATACTCCTTGCAGAGCGTGGAGCTGGTCGGCTGCCTCGACGGCGACGGAGCCGTCGCGCTGACCGCTCCTGATGCCGCGCCTGCGGACTGCATACCGTTCGAGATCGACGACCTTCTGCCCGCGGCGCGCGAGCAGGTCACAGCCGGGTTGCCCTCGGGATCCCTGGACAATGCACGTGGTCAGGTCGAACGCCTCGCGTCCGGCGACCTCCTTCCGGTGTGCAAGACCGACGCTGCTGTCACGACCACCCCGACGCCGACGCCGACCCCGACGCCGATCATTCCGCCACCCGGGGTGCCGCTGCCACCGACTGCGGCGCCCGGCCCGGAGGCCACGCCCACCACCACTGCAGTGCCGACACCGACGGTTCCACAGGTACCCGGCCAGAACTGCAGGACCGGTACTCGATGAGTTCCTCCACCTCCGCCGGAGGGCCCTTTCCGAGTCCACCCGGAGGGTTCGCTCCTGCACCGATCCAATCGAACCGGCGCGGAGTCGAGTTGCTGCTGCTCGGGGCAGCGGTCCTGATCACCACCATCTCGTTGGTGCTGGTCGAGGCCAGTCAAGAGCAGACCATCACCTGGGATCTCGCGAAGTACGCGATCGCGTATCTGGCGTTGATGACGGTGGCGCACTTGGCGGTCCGACGCTTCGCCCCTCATGCCGATCCGCTGCTACTGCCCATCGTGGCGTTGCTCAACGGACTCGGTCTGGTGCTCATTCACCGACTCGACCTGGCCGACGAACAGCAGGCGCAGTATCTCGGGAATCCCATTCCCTCACCCGACGCCAACCAGCAGGTGCTGTGGACGACGCTCGCAATCGCCGGCTTCGTGGCTCTGTTGGTGTTGCTGCGGGACTACCGCACGCTGGCCCGCTACGGCTACACCGTCGGCCTGGCCGGCCTGATTCTTCTCGCCATCCCGGCACTGTTGCCGTCCGCGTTCTCGGAGGTCAACGGATCGAAGATCTGGATTCGTCTGCCAGGGTTCAGCATTCAGCCCGGCGAGTTCGCGAAGATTCTGCTGCTCATCTTCTTCGCATCGCTGCTGGTGGCCAAGCGCGAACTGTTCACCGTCGCCGGCAAGCACTTCCTCGGCATGGACTTCCCGCGGGCACGCGATCTGGGACCGATCCTGGTCGTCTGGGTCGTCTCCGTCGGCGTGCTGGTGTTCGAGAAGGACCTCGGCACGTCGCTGCTGATCTTCGGAACCGTCCTGGTGATGATCTACATCGCCACCGAACGCGTCGGCTGGTTGATCATCGGGTTCGGACTGTTGCTCGTCGGCTTCCTGTTCGCGTACCAGGTGTTCGGCCACGTCAAGATCCGCACCGACACCTGGCTGCGCCCGTTCGACGACTACAACGACACCGGATATCAGATCGTCCAGTCGATGTTCAGCTTCGCCACGGGCGGATTGGCGGGCACCGGCCTCGGCAGCGGCCGCCCGTCCCAGGTTCCGTTCGCCAAGACGGACTTCATCATCGCGACCGTCGGCGAAGAGCTCGGCCTCATCGGCCTGACGGCAGTGCTGGTCCTGTACCTACTGTTCATCATTCGCGGCATGCGCACTGCGCTGGCCGTCCGGGACAGCTTCGGCAAGCTGCTGGCCGCCGGCTTGTCGTTCACCATCGCGATCCAGTTGTTCGTCGTCGTCGGCGGCGTCACCAAACTCATTCCCCTGACCGGCCTCACCACGCCGTATCTGTCCTACGGAGGATCCTCGCTTCTCGCCAACTACCTCCTGCTCGCGTTGCTGATCAAGATCTCCGATGCGGCCCGTGAGCCGGCAACTGCCAAGAAGAAGCCCGCTCCGGTGGCACCCATTGCGGACGCGCCCACCGAAATGGTGAAGCGCCCATGAACACTCCTCTGCGCCGGGTGTCCATCGCCGTCATGGTCATGGTCGTCGCGTTGCTGGCCAACGCCACCTACCTCCAGGTCATCAAGGCGGACGATCTGCGGACCGACCCACGCAACTCACGCGTGTTGCTCGACGAGTACTCCCGGCAGCGCGGACAGATCTCGGCAGGAGGCCAGGTGCTGGCGTCGTCCGTCCCCACCGACGACCGCTACAAATACTTGCGCACCTACCCCCAGAATTCGATCTCGCCGGCCAGTCCCGAGGCCAACGCGCCGATCACCGGCTACTACTCGATGCTGTACTCGAGCAGCGGCCTCGAGCGCGTCGAGGATCCCGTGCTCAACGGATCGGACGACCGCCTCTTCGGCGGCCGACTGTTCGATCTCATCTCCGGTCGAGATCCTCGCGGCGGCAACGTCGTCACCACCATCGACCCCGTCGTCCAGCAGGTCGCGTACGACCAGCTCACGGCCAAGGGGTACACCGGCTCGGTGGTGGCCCTCGACCCCACCACCGGCAACGTGTTGGCGATGGCCAGCACCCCCAGCTACGACCCCAACCTGCTCGCCAGCCACGACGGCAGCGCCACGACGGCCGCGTGGGAGAACCTGAGCAACGACCCGGCCGAGCCGATGGTGAACCGGGCCATCTCGCAGACCTACCCACCCGGCTCCACGTTCAAGGTGATCACCACGGCCGCCGCGCTCGAGACGGGCGCGACGCCCGACAGTCAGCTCACGGCCGCATCGAACATCACGTTGCCGGGCACCTCGACGACACTCGAGAACTACAACGGATCCACGTGCGGCGGCGGGCAGACGGCAACTCTGCGCGAAGCATTCGCGCGATCGTGCAACACCGCCTTCGTCGAACTCGGCATCGACGCCGGTGCAGAAAAGATGCGCGAGACCGCGGCGGCCTTCGGTATCGGTGAGGACACGGCCATTCCGCTGCCCGTGGCCGAGAGCACCATCGGCGCGATCGAGGACGACGCGGCCCTCGGCCAGTCCAGCATCGGCCAGCGCGACGTGGCGCTGACCCCCTTGCAGGACGCCGTCATCGCCGCCACGGTCGCCAACGGGGGCGTGCGGATGGCGCCGAACCTGGTGCAGCAGTTGCAATCTCCCGATCTGTCCGACCTGTCGAGCTACCAGCCGCAGTCCCTGGGACAGGCCATCAGCTCCGATACTGCTGCGACCCTGACCGATCTGATGATCGGCTCGGAGAACAACACCAGCGGCGAGGGCAAGATCCCCGGTGTGCAGATCGCTTCGAAGACCGGTACCGCGGAACATGGTTCCGATCCACGAAACACCCCACCACACGCCTGGTACATCGGATTCGCGCCCGCGGACGATCCCAAGGTTGCCATCGCAGTCATCGTCGAGGACGGCGGAGACCGCGCGTTGGCCGCAACCGGTGGATCCGTGGCCGCACCCATCGGGCGTGCCGTCATCGGCGCCGCATTGCAGGGGAGGTGACTCGAGATGCCATTGAGTAACGGAGCCGTCATCGCTCAGCGCTACCGACTGCTGCGCCTCATCGCCACCGGCGGTATGGGGCAGGTGTGGGAAGCGATGGACAATCGTCTGGATCGCCGGGTGGCCGTCAAGGTACTCAAGGCCGAGTTCTCCGAGGACCCGGAGTTCCTGCAGCGCTTCAGGTTCGAGGCCCGCACCACCGCGCAGCTGAACTACTCCGGGATCGCCGGCGTCTACGACTACGGCGAGACCCGTGACGGCGCAGGCGAATCGCTGGCCTACCTGGTGATGGAACTGGTCAACGGTGAGCCGCTCAACGCCGTGCTGGGACGCATGTCCAGGTTGCCGCTCGGGCACGCGCTGGACATGCTCGAGCAGACCGGTCGCGCCCTGCAGATCGCCCACACCGCAGGCGTGGTGCACCGCGACGTCAAGCCCGGCAACATCTTGATCACCCCCACCGGGCAGGTGAAGATCACCGACTTCGGCATCGCCAAGGCCGTCGATGCGTCTCCGGTGACCAAGACCGGAATGGTCATGGGCACCGCGCAGTACATCGCCCCCGAGCAAGCACTCGGCGAGGAAGCCACGTCGGCATCCGACGTCTACTCGCTCGGCGTCGTCGGTTACGAAGTGCTCGCAGGCGCGCGGCCGTTCGTCGGAGACGGTGCTCTCACCGTCGCGATGAAGCACGTCCGCGAACAGCCCGCACCGATGCCCGTCGACCTGCCCCCGGCCGTTCGCGAACTCATCGAGATCACGATGGTCAAGGACCCGGCCACCCGCTACGCCAACGGCGGGGAATTCGCCGACGCTGTTGCCGCGGTCCGTGCAGGTCGCCGTCCGCCTGCGCCGGGAAGCTCCCGAGGCACGGGCACCGGACGCGTCATGATGCCCGGAGTGGTGCCCAGTCCGCAGCCGCCGCCGTCGAGCACCCAGATGATGCCCACGTCCCAGCGCGAGTACCGCGGACCGGCCACCGGGACGGCTGCCGCAGCCGTACCGGAGCCCACCGGAATGTCGGCGGCGCAGAAGGCCCTGGCCTGGGGCGGCGCGGGGCTGTTGCTGTTGGCCATCCTCATCGGCGGTTACGTGCTGTTGACCGGGGGTAGAGACGACACACCGACTCCGTTCGTTCCGCCGACCACGACCACCACCCAGCCGACCACCACCACCACCGAACCAACAACCACGACGACCGAACCCACGACGACAACGGAAGAAACCACCACCGAGGAAACGACCACGACCACGACGACGACCACGCAGGAGCCGACGACCACCGAGGAAACCACGACGACCTCTGCGGAGCCCACGGAGACGACGAGACGGCCGCTGATCGAGATTCCATTCCAGCAAAATCCTCGAGGACAATGATGACGACTCCCCGTACGCTCTCCTCTCGCTACGAGCTGGGCGAGATACTCGGTTTCGGCGGTATGTCCGAGGTCCATCTGGCTCGCGACACTCGACTCGACCGCGACGTCGCCATCAAGGTTCTGCGCGCCGATCTCGCGCGGGATCCCACGTTCTACCTGAGGTTCCGCCGGGAGGCGCAGAACGCTGCGGCCTTGAATCATCCCGCCATCGTCGCCGTCTACGACACCGGTGAAGCAGAGACCGAAGCCGGTCCGCTCCCGTTCATCGTCATGGAGTACGTCGACGGCGACACCCTGCGCGACATCGTCCGCGCCGAAGGACCCATGCCGCCGCGTCGGGCGATGGAGGTCATCGCCGACGTCTGTGCAGCGCTCGATTTCAGCCACCGCAACGGCATCGTGCATCGCGACGTCAAACCCGCGAACATCATGATCAACAATGCAGGCGCGGTGAAGGTGATGGACTTCGGCATCGCGCGTGCCATCGCAGATTCCTCGTCACCGATGACCCAGACCGCGGCCGTGATCGGAACCGCGCAATACCTCTCACCCGAACAAGCCCGAGGCGAACAGGTCGACGCCCGCTCGGACGTCTACTCGCTCGGCTGTGTGCTCTTCGAGATCCTCACCGGAGAACCGCCGTTCACGGGCGATTCACCGGTCGCCGTCGCATATCAGCACGTGCGCGAGGACCCTCGGCTACCATCCCTCGTCAACGACACCGTGCCGCGCGAACTGGACTCCATCATCCTCAAGGCGATGGCGAAGAACCCGGCCAATCGCTACCAGAGCGCCGCCGAGATGCGGACGGATCTGGTCCGCGTACTCGGCGGTCAACGACCGAGCGCGCCGATGGTGATGAACGACGAGGACCGCACCACCATTCTCGGATCGGTCGACTCCCGCCAGGCCGACGTCTCCGGCCGCGACAAGCCCGCCGTGGCCGCCGCAGCGTCTCGCCCGTCGCGGCACGCCGAACCGGACTACGAACCGAAGAGCCGACGCGGCCTGAAGATCACGCTCGCCTCGCTCGCCGCTGTGATCGTCGTCGCGATCGTCGGCGCGTTCCTGTGGTCGCTCGGCCCCGGCGCGGACCCCACGACCGTCACCGTGCCCACCGTCGCCGGACTGTCCGCGGACGAAGCTCAACGCCAGCTCGAAGACGCCGGACTCCGCGTCACGGTGCAGGAGAAGTCGGATCCTGCGGTGCCCGAAGGGTCTGCGATCGGAACCAACCCCGCGGCCGGATCGCAAACCGAATCACCCGGAGCGATCCAGCTCGACGTGTCCTCCGGACCCCAGCAGGTACAGGTACCGCGACTGACCGGTCGAACCCAACAGCAGGCGTCCGACGCATTGAACGAGGTGGGTCTCGAACTCGACCCCACCATCGCCCGCGCGCCGTCGTCGCCGGAGGACCTGGACAAGGTCATCGAGCAGAATCCGTCGTCGGGTGTGAGTATGAACGCCGACTCCCAGGTGCGCATCACGCTGGGATCCGGGCCGGCGCAGGTACGGATGCCCAATGTCGTCGGCCAGCTCGTCGACGTGGCACAGCCGAACGTCGAGGGTGCCGGACTGCGCGTGCAGATCCAGAACATCGACTCCTCGCAGCCGGTGGGACAGGTCGTGTCGACCGATCCCGCAGGCGGTGCCACCGTGGCCGAGAACACCGTGGTGACGTTGCGAGTCTCCAACGGTGACAAGATCCCGATGCCGGACTTGTCCGGTCTCACCGAATCCCAGGCACTGACGGCGTTGGAGTCGGCGGGATGGACCGGTACGGCGTCCGAACTGTCGACGTCGAGTCAGGCGATTCTCGATCCCCTGTCGGTCGGCAGAATCGTCAACCAGACGCAGCCGGCAGGATCGGAAATCAGCAAAACCGACACCATCACCGTCACCATCGGTGTGTTGGGTATCCCGACCGGTCGCTGACTCCGACCGCTCGCCGTCGGGCTCGGGTCACTGTCAGGCGAAGGCCTCGGCGACCTGGGCTTCGAGCTTTGCGACGAGGCCGGAGTCGGTGGGCATGCCGCACACCGCGAGCCAGTTCGCCAACATGCGGTGCCCACCCTCGGTGAGGATCGACTCCGGGTGGAACTGAACCCCGTGAATCGGCAGTTCCGTGTGCCTCATTGCCATCACCAGACCCGATTCGGTACGGCCGATGATCTCGAGTTCTGCCGGGATGGTGTCTTCCCGGACAGTGAGTGAGTGGTACCGGGTGGCGGTGAAGGGGTCACTCATTCCGTCGAGAACTCCGACGCCCGAATGATGCACCAGACTGGTTTTCCCGTGCAGCAGTTCCGGGGCCTTTTCGACGGTGGCACCGAACACGGCTCCGATGGCCTGATGTCCGAGACATACTCCCAGCAACGGCGTTCTGGCGCGGGCGGCAGCGGACACCAGATCCATCGTGGCGCCGGCGCGCTGCGGTGTGCCCGGGCCGGGGCTGAGCAGAATGCCGTCGAATCGCTCCGCGACCGCGTCGCGATCGGTGAGACGGTCGTCGTCGTTGCGCCATACCTCGACATCGACGTTCAGCTGGCCCAGGTACTGGACGAGGTTGAAAACGAAGCTGTCGTAGTTGTCGACGACGAGAATGCGCATGTCGACAGAGTACTCAGCGTGGCTGCGCATACCGCATGCGCACCGACTCGGTGTAGGCCGGTACCGAAATGTCGTCGGAGGTCGCCACGTCGTAGCGCAGGCCGTAGCGCAGCGCGTACTGCTGGTACAACTGCACGCCGGGCTCGTTCTGCAACGCAGCTCGCAGTCGATCCTGGTCGCCGATCGCCGACATCACGTACGGCGGACTGTACGTGCGGCCGCCCAGCAGCAAGGTGTTGCCGATGCACCGCGGAGCCGACGAGGCCACCATTCGCTGATCCTGCATCGCGATCGCCGACGCTCCGCCGGCCCACAATGCGTTGAGCACGCTCTGCACGTCGACCTGGTGGACCACCAGATCGTCGGGCGACGCGTCCGACGCGTATGCACCGTCCGGACCCCGTGGAGCGTCCGCCATCGTCACGGTCAGGCCGGCACCCGATGCGGCCTCGCGGCCCGCCGCGTCGGCGAGAGTGTCGATACGGGCCAACGCGTCGGCGACGCCGGTATCGCGCGAAGCGGTCCGCTGCTGAATGGCGTCGACCTGCTCTTCGAGCGAATCGCGGCTGCGTCGCGCATCGTCGCTGCTGCTCCGAGCAGCGTCGACGAGGTCGGCGAGTCGGGTGGTGTCCCCGCTGCGCAGTTCGGTGCCGTCGGAGATATTTCTGGTGGTACCGAGCAAGAGGCCGACGACCGCGCACACCGCGACCACCAGAATCCACCAGCGGGTGTCGGTACGGCTAGATCGTCGTGTCACGGGTGCTCGCAATTTGTCCGGTGGGTCGGTGCTTGGCTCACCTGGGTTAGCGTGTACAGCAACCGGGTCGGTGACTGACAGAGTCCTCGAGGAGACAATAGCCTGGGGATGCCCGACACCCACCGATCCACAGGTCCCGTCGTCAGTTGTCCACAGGCCGGCCGCATGGCCGACAGCCGTCAAGAACGCGAAGAGGAAGCAATGCCGAAGTCGAAGGTACGGAAGAAGAACGACTACACGATCAACCCGGCGAACCGCACGCCGGTGAAGGTCAACGCCGGACCGTCACCGGTCTGGTACGTGGCCCTCATGCTGGGATTCATGGTGGTAGGCCTGCTGTGGCTCATCGTCTACTACCTCGCTGCCGACGACATCGCGTTCATTGGAAACCTCGGGGCGTACAACTTCCTGATCGGCTTCGGATTCATGGTCGTCGGACTCGTCATGACCATGCGGTGGCGCTGACAGCCGAGCGAGTTACACCGATGTCATTCATCCCCAATGTGGATAAACCCTGTGGATAACTTTTCGAGCAATCCACAGGGTGTGTACGAAGCGCGGTGGGCGACGCCCGTCGCCGCCATCGCAGCCCTGGTGGTAGGCGGTATCGCCCTCGCACTCGGTGCTGTGCTGTCCTCCACCGACGCCGCCGGAACATTCCTCGTCGGACTGGCAGCCGTCGGAATGTGGGTGATCGCAGCCCTCGCCGCCGCACAGCGCCCCCGACTGGCCATCACCCGAGACGGATCGCTGACGATGAAACGCCTCGGCGGCATCCGCACCTACACCCGCGCCGACATCGTGCGCGTGAAAATCGTGCGCTACCCACGCCTCGGCCGACGAGTCCCCATGCTCGAACTCGACATCCACCCACCCGGCGAAGACGACGACCGGCTGATCATCTTCGGCAGATGGGACCTCGGCACCGACCCCCGAGATGTGTTCGACGCCCTCGACCTACACGGTCTGGTGCCCCACAACTCCTGAAAACCGCGCACCCCGGGGTACTCGATGTGACGTTCAGTGGCCTTTTCGGGGGTCAATGGCACATTCAGTGGACTCTGGCCAGCACGCAGTGCACTCTGAGCAGCAAGGCAGCGGACTCCGGAGCCGGGGTCACTCGATGTGACGTTCAGTGGCCTTTTCGGGGGTCAATGTCACATCCAGTGGACTCTGGGCAGCAGGCAGCGGAATCGGAGCAGCAAGCGGTCGCTTCCAGGCAGTGGATCGTTAGATCCCCATCTGCGCGCGCAGGTCGAGGACACGCACAGCGATGATGCCCAGCGACACTAGACCGACGGCGATGACCGACAGCCATGCCAATGGCATGCCGACAGCGGTGCGCTGCTGACCCGTGCCACGGGTTCGGTTGGACAGGAACACCAGACCGGCGGTGGCGGCGGCACCGGCCACGAGTCCGCCCATGTGTCCCCACAGCGAGATGCTGGGGATTGAGACGCTGATGAAGATGTTCACCGCGATGACGATGAGGATGGGTGCCGGGCTGCGCTTGAGCCTCAGCAAAATGACGGCTTGTGCGCCCAGGAGGCCGAAGACAGCACCCGAAGCGCCGACTGTGAGAGCGAGCGGGTTCTCCAGCAGCATCACCGACGCGCTGCCGCCGAGGAGAGAGAGGAAGTAGACGGCCAGGTAGCGGGTTCGGCCGAGCACCAATTCGACGTCGCGGCCGATGATGTAGAGCGCGAACATGTTGACCAGAAGGTGGATCGGTCCGTAGTGGACGAAGCCGCTGCCGATCAGCCGAAACACGTCGCCGTCGGAGACGAGCAGACTGTTGAGGGCCCAAGTGCGGGCGAGTTCGGATCCGGAGGTGTTGTTCATCGGATCGCCGGACTGAGCCACCGTGATGGCATAGACGATCACATTGATCGCGATCAGGGCGTAGGTCAGCGGCGTCTTCGCGGATCGTGCCATGGGTGCACCAGCAACGGTCTGCGCAGTGCGGACGTTCTTGTTGCCCTCACGCACACAATCGACGCAGTGCTGTCCGACGGCAGCTGCCTGCAGGCACTGCGGGCAGGCCGGCCGGCCGCAGCGTGAGCAGGCCAGACCTGTGGGGCGATCGGGATGTCGGACGCACACCGACTGGGGCGGGTCGGGTTGGTCGCCGTACGCGCCACCCCAGCCGGGGTTCGTCATCAGGAATCTTTCTGTGGAGCTCGATCAGGCAATCGTGACGCTGTTGATGACGACCTCGTCGACCGGACGATCGCCGCGGCCGACCTGCGTGCTCGAAATGGCGTCGACGACCTTCTTGGACGCGTCGTCCGTGACCTCGCCGAAGATGGTGTGCTTGCGGTTGAGGTGCGGGGTCTTGCCGGTCGTGATGAAGAACTGCGAGCCATTGGTTCCGGGGCCTGCGTTGGCCATGGCCAGCAGATACGGGCGGTCGAAGGACAGTTCCGGGTGGAACTCGTCCTCGAACTTGTAGCCCGGTCCGCCGGTGCCGGTTCCGGTCGGGTCGCCGCCCTGGATCATGAAGCCGTCGATGACGCGGTGGAAGACAGCGCCGTCGTAGAACGGTCCGGTCTTGGCACCCGACGCGTTCTGCGTCGTGTATTCCTTCGACCCGTCCGCGAGACCGACGAAGTTCGCCACGGTCTTGGGGGCGTGATTGCCGAGCAGTTCGATGACGATGTCGCCGCGGTTGGTGTGCAGCGTGGCCGTTTGGGTCTTGTTTGGTGAAGTCACACTCACCATCGTGCCATCCCGGGCGGCCGGGTAGTGCAGAGGCGGTGTATCGAGAGGATCGATCGAGGCCTGGTTGTGGAACAGTGAGGGTATGACGAGCACAACGAAGACCGAGCGGGTTGACACGACCACCGGCAAAGCGGCGTCGACGCTGCTCGGTGCTGCATCCGCCGCGAGCAAGGGACCTGCCGGCGTGGGTCTGTTGCTCGCCAAGCGAGGCTACGGTCTGGCGCGCAAGCAGGCCGCGCGGCGTCGGGCGATGACCGCGGAGCGGATCGCCGAGTCGAATCGCGCCAGGACGCTGGTCACGGCTCCATCAGGATCACGCAGGACACGCCGAATTTTCGTGTTCGGCGCTGCCGCCGCCGTCGTGGGAGGTGCGCTGTTCTACCTCGGCCGTCGCCGCAACGAGGTACCGCCGCCTGCCGACGCTCCCCCGAGTCTGGCCGACTACGACGGTTCGTCATAGATACAAGATCTTCTGCAGGAGGTCGAACAGGGCCGGCCTGGATTCGACCAGGGCGTCCGCGCTGCGGTCGGCAATCACCAGAGCGGCGTTGTGTCGACTGGTCGACCCCTCGGCGAAGTAGTCGCTGTGACCGATCGATCCGCTGCGCCCCTCGGATTCCTCGGTCGACAGCTGCGTGACGCCGTCCAGCGTGCCTGGATCACGGCTGAAAGATCCGAGATCGGCGACGACATCCCAGTCTGCTTCGGCCGAGAACACATGGCCGTCGGGTAGCCGCAGATCTGTGACGGTGTGAGTACCGAGCCCCGGGGATCCGAGCGCCACGAAGTCGTCCACCCCGGTCCCGTCCCGCAGCGCCGAGGCTGCCGTGAGCGAACCGTACGAGTGGGCGAGCACCGACAGGTGCGGATCGCCCGCGCGCGCAGCGTCGAGGCCGTTCAGGAACGAACCGAGCCGATCGGCGCCCTCCCTCGCAGCCTGGCTGGACACGACGGTTCGATCCGGATCGAGCAGGCTCCACCCGAGTTGAGGGGCCTGGTAGTTCATCCACGTCACGGCCGCCACGCTGTCACCTGCTCCATTCGAAAGCAGCTGCTGTGCAGACGTTCTCAATCCATCGATGTCGTTGTCATACCCCTCCATTGCACCATGCACGGTGGAACCCAGCCCGGGTACGAAGACAGCCACATGAGTCGCTGTGTCGACATCGCCCACCGCCACCGCAGCCGTGGTCTCCTCGTAGGAGGAATTGTCCAACACGAGAAGTTGCCGATTCCCCTGAGCCAATATCGACTCGATGGCGTCGAGCGAGTCGAGCCGCTTCCGAGTTTGCTCCAGCCCAGCATCGGCGTCACTGAAAATTCCGCCGAAGATGTTGTCGTCCAACTCTTTCCGCAACTCTGCTTCGACGATGAGAAGGCGAACGCGCTCGTCGGCCAGAACACGTCGGTTGGCACTGTCTCGCACCCGCCCCGGCAGGCCGTCGAGATTGCCGATGAGCGCAGGCTGCTCGACCATCAGACGAGTGCGTGCAGCAGGTGAAAGCCCTCTCCAAAACGCCGAATTGGCAGCGGGCGCGGCACCGGGAACGACCGAGTTCGCCACTGCACTCGCGACGGGCGTTTCGGACGCTCCCCCGGAGAGGCGTCGAGCAAGGGCTTCGTCGAAAGCCGTGGCCGTGCGGACCAATTGGTATATACGCGCAGCCAACTCCTCTCGGAGACGACGCCGATCTCGTATCGTCGACCACACCTGCGAGAGCGCAACCGAGTACGACGCAACCGTATCCACCACCGAACCGTCGGGTGCAATGACGAACCGGGCGTCCACTGCCTCCTGCTCCGCTGCCCGGAGAGCTGCAACGAGGCTCCCCATGTCGATCGAGGCGCTGCCGATGCAAATTCCGATTCGAAGCAGTTCACCGGAGGAATCGCCCAGATCGGACCGGGCGGCCGTCATGGTTTCTCGCGCAGCGTCAGCGGCAGGACCCGTCCATCGCTCTCCGAATACTGCGTCGGTGAACGACGCCTCGGTCAACGACGACTGCACCAGTGTCAATTCGCGCCATTGCCGCAGCAAACCGTCGGAAGCAGCGACCAGGTCATCGCTGCTCCATGACCTGAACTCGTCGAGTGTGACCATGGTGAATCCCCCGCAGCGTCGTCGTATTCGACGAGTCAACGCGAAGGACAAGGCTCGCCGGGAAATCTATCCCCAGCCTGTGGATGAAATCTGGGGATTGATCGAGCGATCGGCCGGACGCTACTGCGCGATTCTGCGAACCGGCCGGCTGTCGCCGTCTCTTGGCTCAGTCGGACGACCGGTCCGAGGTGGCCTGCTTCGCTTCGCCCGGTAGAGGTCCGCGTCGGCCGCCCGGTAGATCTCGGCCCAGCGACGACCCGCAGGCATGCATGCCAGGCCGACGCTCCACTCCGCTTGATGAGCGCGGCGCAGTCGGTCGATGATCTGCAGGGCCTCTTTCTCCAGAACTCCGGGCATGAACAACACGAACTCGTCCCCGCCGAGACGGCCCAGAACATCACGTTTCGTCAGCTGCTCCTTCCACGCTTTCGAAACCCGGGTCAGCAGAACGTCACCGGCGATGTGGCCGTACTCGTCGTTGATCTCCTTGAAGTTGTCCAGATCGAGCACCGCCAGGCTGACCGACAGTCCCCGGGCAGTGCATGCCGGAAGAATTTTTTCGACCTTGGACTCGAACCCGAAGCGGTTGAGGAGTCCGGTCAACGCGTCGTGCGTCGAAAAATACCGCATTCGACGTGCGAAGACGCCGAACACTTCGGTCGCACCGACAATTCCGAGAGCGACGAGAATGTACGTGATGAACGGTGTCCCGTACGGCGCGATCGCGGCCCCGATCACCGCGGAAACAGCGAGTACCGCAACCCAGATACCGGCGTTCCGTTCGGACCAGAAGGCACCGATATGCATGCCGAGGAACATCGCGGCCTGCACACAGATCAGGAAGGCCGGCATGGTGTCGCTGCTGCCCAATGCGCAGGCGAGCCCCGCCACCGACAGCGCGGTCGCGCAGCCGACCGCTCGTTTGGGGCTCGGTGCGCCCGCCCTGATCAGAACAGCGATTGCCGCCGGCCCCAGAACCAGTGCCAGCGCCGCCAGAGCCTGCCTTCCGCCGGACAGATTCGACCACGATGCGACAGCGCTCGCTGCGTACAGAACGGTGGTGACAGCCGCGAACACTGCGAGCATGCGGCCGGATTCGTCGAACCTCGGCCTGCTCACCAATCGAAGCCGGCCGCGTCGAGCGCTACCTGACAGTGCTCGAGGCAACGCACATCGAACCGGACCACATCACTCACCTGATACCCCCCAGGCAACATCGGCCCTCCCCACGCACTACGGCCATCGCCTCACATGACCCAACGATGCCCGGACTCTAACACCTTCGAGCCGGGACCACGACTCTATGCAGGGAAGACGCAGCAGGTCAGGACGCCTTCTCGGCGCGCGCAGCCTCTCGTGCGAGCAGTCGATCCCGCGACTCCTCGAATTTGGTCGCCTTGGACTCCAAGTCTTCGACGAACGCAGCCAGGCGATCACGATCCCGCTCACCCTCACCGGTGAAGTCGTTCCGCTCGAACACATTCCACTTACGCAGCACCGGCAGCAGCACCTCGTCCAAATGCTGCCGCAGGTCGTAGATGCCGTTCTTGGCCAGAATCATGGCGTTCTTGCGAAAATTCGGCATGTTCAGGCCGGGCATCTGAAAGTCCGTCGCGACATCGGCGATAGCACGAACCATCTGGTCGGGTACCAGGTCCAACGACGCCTCACCGAGGTTGCGGTAGAAGATCATGTGCAGGTTCTCGTCCGCAGCGACTCGTGCCAACATTCGGTCCGCCACCGGATCCCCACACGCCAACCCCGTATTGCGGTGCGACACTCGAGTGGCCAACTCCTGGAAAGTCACATATGCGACCGAGTGGAGGAAGTTCGCCCCGTCCATCGGCGCATCCACCCCCACCGTCATGTGGTGCATGCGGGCCCGCTCCAACTCCACCGGGTCGACGGCCCGTGTCACGACCAAGTAGTCACGCATCACGATTCCGTGGCGGTTCTCCTCCGCCGTCCAACGACCAACCCATGTGCCCCAGGCACCGTCCAACGAGAAGTTGTCCGCCAGCCCGCGGTGATACGACGGCAGATTGTCCTCGGTGAGGAGATTGGTGATCATCGCCGTGCGAGCCAACTCCGACAACGACGACTGCTCGAGCGACCAGTCATCCCCGCCCATCGCCGCGAAGTTTCGGCCCAGATCCCACGGAACGTAATCATGTGGATGCCATTCCTTTGCCATCGACAAATGTCGATTCAGGTTGGCTTCCAAGGTGCCGTCGAGTTCGGTCAACAGCTCTTCATGATCGAGAACACGCGTCATCTGCGGGGCTCCTCCAAACATCGTGGTGCCCGAACCGCCACTCGATTCGAGACACTGGCGAACGCACTTCGCCGCGGTCCGACGACGGCACACCCCCCTGCGGTGCGCCGTCGCGGCCGTACACGCCGGCCTGAAACCGGCGGTCTTGCACCCCGACAACGCTAGGGACCACGCCGCCGATGCGATACAGATCGGCCGAGTGTCTGGACATATGGGCGCCGATGACTGGCACCACTTGGGTGCGGTCACAACCTCGCACTCGACCCGATTCGGGATCCTCGGCACTCGATGTGACGTTCGGTGGCCTTTTGGGGGGTCGATGTCACATCGAGTGGACTCACGGTGCCGCACTGGGTGCGGACACGAAAAAGGACGCCCACGAAGTGGACGTCCTTTTGGAAGTGGAGCCTAGGAGATTCGAACTCCTGACATCTGCCTTGCAAAGGCAGCGCTCTACCAACTGAGCTAAGGCCCCGGGCGTTGCGGTTGAACGTGCACGAACACTACACGTCCGTTCCGAGCGATTGTCACTCGGTGGAGATACTGTGCCAGACACCGTCCGAGCTGCGGGCGGACCGCAACTTCGATACTGTCAGCACCGCTATCACTACCGACGCGACCAGAAGAAGGATTTTCACGTCCTGCCTCTTTTCGTTCGTTCGGTGTGGGCCTAGGAGGACTTGAACCTCCGACCTCTTCCTTATCAGGGAAGCGCTCTAACCGCCTGAGCTATAGGCCCTCATCACTGCTTCGGTCCGAGAATTTTCTCTCCTCGAACCGAGGGATGAGATTACCGTATCGGGTCGCTGTCTTCCAAAACGGCCCGATACGGCCACTCGTCGTGCAGGTCAGTCGCGGTCTGCCAGTGTCACTTCGACACCACCGACCAGGTCCGACGACAGGTTGTAGATGAACGCCCCGATGGTGGTGAGGGCGGTGAACAATACGACATTGATCACACCGATCACTGCTGCGTAGCCGAAGACCTGACCGGCGCTGACGAGCCCGCCGTCACCGGACTCGTTGACGATCTCGGTGAACGCACTGTTGAGACGCTCCCACACGCCCATACCGTCGAGCACGGCGTACAGCAGACCGACGGCGACCATCCATACGAAGAACAACGAGACCGCGATGACGAGAGCGATCTTCAGTGTCGACCACGGATCGATCTTGCGAATCTGGATGGTCGCGCGCAGTGGGTTGCCGTCCGCACTGGGCACGGCCGTGATGGCGGAGGGCGCAGCGCGGTCGGCCTGGGCCGGCTCGGGATGCCGGACGGCGGACAGATCCGGCATGTCCTTGGCCAGATCCTTGCGCTCGATGTGACGGGTGGGTCCGTCGATGCCCGCTGCTTTCGATCGGGCAGTCTCGCGTCGTTCGGTCTTGTCGTCGGTCGACTCACGCTGGACCGGCTCGGCGGCCGTTCGGGCGGATCGATCGAACTCGGCATTTGCAGGAAGGGCCGAGCCGAGACCGGACAGGTTGGTCTGCGGCTGGTTCTGCGGTTGCTGACGGTCATCCGATGCCGGACGCTGACCGGCCCCACGCTGCCACGGCGGCGTTCCTGAACCACCCTGCGAACCGTCGACGTCCTGAGCAGGCATTGCCCGAGTTTCCGGGGCAGCCTGCGCTGAACCGCGAGACGCGCCGGGCTCCTCGGGTGCCTGTGACGACTCGGTGGGTGCCGGGCCTCGCGGCGGAGCCGGGCGAGAAGACGGTGGCCCTGCGGGTGCCTGTCGTTGCGGGGGTTGACCGTTCGTGGGTCGTCCGCCGTTTGCCTGGCCGGAACCAGCCTGATTCGAGCCGACCTGACCGGAACCGCCCTGACCGGAACCGGGCTGGCCCGCACTGGGCTGAGACTGCGGAGCCTGACCCGGGCGAGATGACGGTGGTCCCTGAGGCGGCGGTCCCTGAGGCGCGCCGGCCTGTGATGGACCTCCCTGCGGCGCGGGTGGGCGCTGCGGGGGCGGGCCCTGCGTCGGGCGGGCCGGGCCGTTCGGAGCACCCTGTGCCGGGCGGGCCGGCGGGCGTGATGTTCCCTGCGGAGCCGGGCCACGGCCGGCAGCGGGTGCCGGACGATTGGCAGGCTGCGGTCGGCTACCCGGACGAGCACCTTCCGGCGGGGCTGGGCGCGCGGGCTGCTCGGCCCGCGGTGCCTCCCGGCCGTCCGGTGCGCCACTGGGGCCGGGCCTGCTACCAGGCCGGTTGGGAGTGCTCACTTACGACTCCTTCGCTGCATCGTCATCGGTGCCCACGGCATCCGGTTCGATCTCGTCGGCGTTGCGCGCGATCGCGAGCAGTGTGTCGCCTTCACCGAGATTCATCAACCGCACGCCCTTGGTCTGTCGGCCGGCTTTCCGAACCTGCTTGGCTGCGGTTCGGATTACGCCACCACTGGACGTGATGGCGTACAGCTCGTCCTCGTCGTCGACGATGAGAGCTCCCACCAGCGTGCCACGCTTGGGGTCGTACTGGATTGTCAGTACGCCCTTTCCGCCGCGGCCCTGCTGCGGGTAGTCCTCCATCGCGGTGCGCTTGGCATAGCCGCCCGATGTCGCTACCAGCAAGAACTTGCCCTCGGCGACGACGTTCAAGGACAGGAGCTGGTCCTCGCCGTTGAAGCGCATGCCCTGTACACCGGACGTCGCGCGGCCCATGGGCCGGAGCACCTCGTCGGTGGCGGAGAACCGGATGGACTGGCCGAGTGCGGACACCAGCAGCAGATCGTCTTCGTTGCTGCACAGCACTGCACCGACCAGTTCGTCGTCACCGCGCAGGTTGACGGCCACGATGCCGCCGCTGCGGTTGGAGTCGAAGTCGGTCAGGCGAGATTTCTTGACCAGACCGCCCTTCGTGGCCAGCACCAGGTAGGGAGCATCCTCGTAGGTCTTGATCTGAATGACCTGCGCGATGCGCTCGTCGGGCTGGAACGCGAGCAGATTGGCGACGTGCTGGCCCCGGGCCGTGCGGTTGGCCTCGGGTAGCTCGTATGCCTTGGCCCGGTAGACGCGACCCTTGGTGGTGAAGAACAGGATCCAGTCGTGCGTCGAGCAGACGAAGAACTTGCTGACGATGTCGTCCTGCTTCAGCCCGGCACCCATCACACCCTTGCCGCCACGCTTCTGCGAGCGGTAGAGGTCGGTCCTGGTGCGCTTGGCATATCCGGTCTCGGTGATCGTGACGACCACGTTCTCCCGGGCGATCAGATCCTCGTCGTTGACGTCACCGTCAGCGGCGATGATCCGGGTACGACGGTCGTCGCCGAACTTCTCGACGATCTCGGCGAGCTCGTCGCGGACGATCTGACGCTGACGCTCCGGCTTGGCCAGGATGTCCTGCAGGTCGGCGATGGTGCGTTCGAGTTCGGCCAACTCGTCGATGATCTTCTGACGCTCGAGGGCTGCGAGACGCCGCAGCTGCATGTCGAGGATGGCCTGCGCCTGGATCTCGTCGATGTCGAGCAGGTCGATCAAGCCCTGCTTGGCCAGATCGACCGTCTGCGATGCACGGATGAGGGCGATGACCTCGTCAAGCGCGTCGAGTGCCTTGACCAGTCCGCGCAGAATGTGCGCGCGCTCCTCGGCTCTGCGCAGGCGGTACCGAGTGCGACGCACGATCACGTCGAGTTGGTGAGTGACGTAGAAGCGGATCATCTGGTCGAGCCGCAGGGTGCGCGGGACGCCGTCGACGATCGAGAGCATGTTGGCACCGAAGCTGGTCTGCAGCTGCGAGTGCTTGTAGAGGTTGTTGAGCACGACCTTCGCGACGGCGTCGCGCTTGATTGTCACGACGATGCGCATGCCGACGCGGTCGGAGGACTCGTCGTCGATCTTGGAGATACCGGACAGCTTGCCGTCGCGAACCTGCTCGGCGATCGAGGTGATCAGGTTGTCGGGGTTCACCTGGTACGGCAGCTCGGTGATGACGATCGTGGTGCGGCCGTTGGCGTCTTCCTCGATCTCGACGACGCCGCGCATGCGGATGGAGCCGCGGCCGGTCGAGTACGCATCCTGAATGCCCTGGCCGCCGACGATGAGGCCGTGCGTCGGGAAGTCGGGACCCTTCACGCGTTCCATGCAGGCCGCGAGAGTGGCTTCCTCGTCCGCCTCGAAGTTGTCGAGGGCCCAGAACACCGCATCGCCGAGCTCACGCAGATTGTGCGGCGGGATGTTGGTGGCCATTCCGACGGCGATGCCGTTGGAGCCGTTCATCAACAGGTTCGGCACTCGTGACGGAAGTACCGTCGGCTCTTGGGTTTTGCCGTCGTAATTGGGAATGAAGTCGACGGTTTCCTCGTCGATGTCGCGCAGCATCTCCATGGCGAGCGGGGTCAGGCGCGCTTCGGTGTAACGCATGGCGGCGGCACCGTCGTTGCCGCGCGAGCCGAAGTTGCCCTGGCCGTCGACCAGTGGGTAGCGCATCGACCACGGCTGAGCCAGACGCACGAGTGCGTCGTAGATCGAGGTGTCGCCGTGGGGATGGTAGTTACCCATCGTTTCGGCAACGGGACGTGCGGATTTCACGTAGCTACGGTCTGGGCGGAAGCCCGAGTCGTACATCGCGTAGAGCACACGTCGGTGCACCGGCTTGAGGCCGTCGCGTACCTCGGGAAGCGCGCGGCCGACAATGACGCTCATGGCGTAGTCGATGTAGCTGCGCTGCATTTCCTGCTGGATGTCGACCGGATCGATCCGGTCGCCGCCCTCGGCGTTGGTGGTCGAACCCGGCGGGGGTCCGACCGGCGGTTCGGTGATATCAGACATGGGAGATCTCCTCGAAAACGGTCGTCGGACGCACCGGAACCTTGTGCGGTGCGTCCGAGAAACGACTAAACGTCAAGAAAGCGAACATCTTTCGCGTTACGGGCGATGAAGCTGCGGCGTGCGGACACGTCCTCGCCCATCAGGACGCTGAACAGTTCGTCTGCTGCGGCAGCGTCGTCGAGGGTGACCAGACGCAGCACTCGTACGGCCGGGTCCATCGTGGTCTCCCACAGTTCCTTGGCGTTCATCTCGCCGAGACCCTTGTATCGCTGGACGCCGTCCTCGACGTTGATCTTGCGCTTGTTCGCGAGGCCGGCTTCGAGCAGTCCGTCGCGCTCACGATCGGAGTAGGCGAAGTCCGGTTCGCCGCGACTCCACTTGAGCTTGTACAGCGGCGGCATGGCGAGATACACGTGGCCGTTCTCGATCAGCGGACGCATGAACCGGAAGAGCAACGTCATCAGCAGCGTCGAGATGTGCTGACCGTCCACGTCGGCGTCGGCCATCAACACGATCTTGTGATAGCGCAGTTTGCTGATGTCGAACTCGTCGTGGATACCGGTGCCGAAAGCGGTGATGATTGCCTGGACTTCGTTGTTCTTCAGGACTCGGTCGATACGCGCCTTCTCGACGTTGATGATCTTTCCGCGCAGCGGAAGGATCGCCTGGAACATCGAATCTCGACCCGATTTGGCCGAGCCGCCGGCGGAATCGCCCTCCACGATGTAGATCTCGGACTTGCTCGGATCGTTCGATCGGCAGTCGGCGAGCTTGCCGGGAAGTCCGCCGATGTCGGTTGCGCTCTTGCGGCGCACCATCTCTCGCGCCTTGCGCGCGGCCATGCGGGCTTGCGCGGACGACACGGCCTTGTTGATGATCGTCTTGGCATCGGCCGGGTTCGACTCGAACCAGTGCGAGAGATGCTCGTTGCAGGCCTTGAGGACGAACGATCTGATCTCGGTGTTACCGAGCTTGGTCTTGGTCTGGCCCTCGAATTGCGGCTCACCGACTCGGACCGAGATGACGGCGGCGAGGCCCTCACGGATGTCGTCGCCGGTCAGCTTGACGTCCTTCTCCTTGACCAGCTTCTTCTCGATCGCGTACTTGTTCACCGTCGACGTCAGAGCGGTACGGAAACCCTCTTCGTGGGTGCCGCCCTCGTGCGTGTTGATGGTGTTGGCGAAGGTGTGCACCGATTCGGAATACCCGGCGTTCCACTGCATCGCGATCTCGACCTCGTGACCCTCACCCTTACCGGTGAAGCCCACGACCGAGTTGTGGATCGCGGTCTTGGTGCGGTTGATGTGCTTGACGAAGTCCACCAGACCGTCGGGGTAGTGGTACGTGCGCTTGCGAACCTTGGCCGGTTTCGCAGCTGCGGCGTCGGCCTGTTCTTCCTCGGCCGTCTTAGGCGCCTCGGCGGTCTCGCCCAGCTCTTCCTCGGTGGCGTCCGTCGCAGCTACTCGCTCGTCGGTGAAGTTGATGGTCAGTCCCTTGTTGAGGAACGCCATCTCCTGCAGCCGGCGGTGCACGGTCTCGAAGCTGTAGTCGAGGGTTTCGAAGATCTTTCCGTCCGCCCAGAAGCGGACGGTGGTACCGGTCTCGTCGGTGTCGCCGACCGTCTTCAGCGGACTCGGCTTGGCGTAGTCGTACGTCTGCTCGTAGCGGTGACCGTCACGCGCGATCTGCAGTTCGACCTTCGTCGACAACGCGTTGACCACCGAGATGCCGACGCCGTGGAGGCCACCGGATACGGCGTACGAGTCGGAGTCGAACTTGCCACCGGCGTGCAGCTGGGTCATGACGACCTCGACGGTGGGGACACCGGAGGAGTGCATGGCGACGGGGATACCGCGGCCGTCGTCCTTGACCTCGACGCTGCCGTCGACGTGAATGGTGACGTCGACGGTGGAGGCGTACCCGGCCATGGCCTCGTCGACGGAGTTGTCGACGACCTCCCAGATCAGGTGGTGCAGGCCTCGCTCACCGGTGGAACCGATGTACATACCGGGCCTCTTACGAACTGCTTCCAGTCCTTCGAGGACCGTGATGGAGGAAGCGCCGTAATCGTTGCTGTTCTCACTGTTACCTGACTTCTGGGCAGCCACGGTTAGCTGGTTCTCCTTCTACGCGTCCACTACCCCGCTCACACCTTCCTCAGGTGCTACCGCAGGGTCGGCACGGTCGTCTCGACCGCACTCGTTCCATGCGTTTGTTCCGGGCTTGATGTCGTACCGGTCCATAGTACTGGTTGGTTGCGACAGCATGGGCACGATGACACCCCTAAAAGGCCCCTGATTGCTTCACAGGCGCATTTTCTCGGTGTCGGACGACAAAGATGAAGGGTGAAACGCTGACCGGATCAGAGATCGAGAACGATCCTCTTTCCGTCGGAGCGCGACACACAGATCAGCATCTCGTTGCGCTGCTCCTCGGCCGTGAGCCGATTCTCTCGGTGTTGCGGCGTTCCGCTGAGCACTCGCACGCGGCACGTACCGCAGAAGCCCTGCTGGCACGAGTACGCGACATCCGGCCTGATGCGTCGAATGGCATGCAGCGCAGTCTCTTCCGCACCGACCGATAGAATCTCGCCGGAATCGACGAGCTGCACCTCGAATTCCGTCCCGTTCTTCACCGGCGGCGGCGAGAAGCGCTCGAAGTGAAGATGGGTTGCCGGGAGGGCATCGAACGACGCGCGTACGAGGTCGATCATCGGCGGCGGACCGCAGACGTACACCGATCCTCCGGGTGCCGTCGATCCCAACAGATCCATGCTCGACGGCATGCCGTCCACGTCGTCGGTGCGCACGGTGACGCGGGCGGGATCCCAGCTCGAGATCTCGTCGAGGAACGGCATCGACTCACGTGAGCGACCGCAATAGACCAGATACCAGTCCATCCCGAGGTCGCGTGCGCGACGCACCATCGAAATGATCGCGGTGATGCCTATCCCACCGGCTACGAACACTGCGTGTTCGGACGGGACGAACGGGAATCCGTTGCGCGGTCCTCTGATGGACACCGGCGTGCCCACCCTCAGAGCGTGCATCTCCGGTGATCCACCGCCACCTCCCGGCACCAGTCGTACTGCGATCGAATACGTATCGTCGCTCGTTGGACCACACAGCGAATACTGACGACGACGGCCGGAGGGCAGGTAGAAGTCGAGGTGCATTCCCGGTGCCCACGCCGGTAGAGCGGACCCGTCGGCTGCAGCGAAGGTCAGCTGCACCACCTGTTCGTCGACACACAACACATCACGAGAGGTCAGAATCAATTCTCGGGTTCGCGCGACGGGAGGTGCCGCGAACGAGGCGTCGTACTCGTCGTTGTCGAGTAGGGCGAACCACTTGTCGAGCGCATCGGTGACCAGAGATACCGTCTGGTCCGGCTCGTCACGTCCGTACAGATTCTGCGGGATGGAACGACCGACTCGAAACGAGTCCACCTTCTGAGCCATTGCGCCGAGCTTGCTCCGCAACGTGCGTTTGGTCATCGATCAGCGGACCGCGCCGCCGGAGAGGTAGCGAGGTACTGCACGGCCTGGGCCGTCGAGCCCTCCTGAGAGGGATGATAGGTGCTCTTGAAGTACCGCAACGATGCCTTCACCATCGACATCGGCGTCGGAAACAGGCCTGCCTTGGCCACTCGCCGGAATTCTCGGAACGACGGTGTTCGCTCCTTCGGCGGCAGATGCGCCAGCGTCGGATCCTGACTCATCAGGTAACGAACGCCGCGCGTCCAGAACCACACCAGCGTGGGTGCGATGACGATATAGGTACGAATGCGCCGAGCCGGTCGAACATCGAAGTAGCGCATCACTTCGTAGGCAACCGAACGATGCTCGACTTCCTCGGCACCGTGCCAGCGCAACAGGTCCAACATGATCGGATCGACGTCGGCCTCGTCGAGTTCTTTTGCGTTGAGAACCCAATCCCCGAGAAAAGCGGTCAGATGCTCGGCTGCCGCGATCAACGCCAGGCGTTCCACGAGACTGTTCTGACCGTGGCCCGAACGGTTCCCCAGCGCGCGTCCGAACAGGAATTTCATCTGATCGACGTACGGATCGACATCGATGCCGTGTGTACGAAGCTGATCGTGAACGTCGGTGTGAGCCTGCGCGTGCATGGCTTCCTGGCCGATGAAGCCGATGACGTCGTCCCGCAACTGGTCGTCGTGGATCAGCGGCAGCGCCTCCTTGAACGTGCGCACGAACCACTCCTCGCCCTCGGGGAGAAGCAGGTGCATCACATTGATCAAGTGCGTAGCGAGTGGGTTGCCGTCCATATAGTGCAGCGGCAGCGTGTTCCAGTCGAACTCGACGTTGCGAGCATGGAGAACCACTCGATCTTCGGGGGTTCCGTCGACGTCGACTGCCGGCGGCGACGCCTTCTTCGTAGGTGCAGACACAACTTCTCCTCGTCCGAAGGCCGCATGAAACAGTGTTCGGTCCCCCGACCGTTGCGTGTCTCGAATCACGCTACGCATAGCGGCCGTCTCACAGCAACACTGCATGCAACATCTGTTGAGGATCACCTGGACCAGCACCGATGGTAACGAGACTTTGGGACCGATCACTAACCGTACGTGTCGCGAGGGCCTCGGCCGCGGATGTGACGTTCTCCTTTGCGCCAGCTCTGGGTCGTCGGACCGGTGATACGGAGGGACGTCACCACACCGTGGCCCACCGCGGCAGCGATCTTCGCCAGAATCTGCGACTGCATCAAACGAAGCTGCGTGGCCCATGCCGTCGATTCGGCAGAGATACTGAGCACCCCGTCCTTGAGACCGGTGGGATCGGCATGCGCCGAAATGTCCTCACCCACGACACTGGCCCACCTACCCAGCACAGCACCCTCGGACACTTTTGCCGACCAACCACGCTTCGAGGCGATGGAATTGGCGAGCGCCCCGAAAGCTTGGGGATCCCGATCGTCGGGCCCTGCTCCCGACCACCCCCGTCGTCGACGCCCCCGAAGCGCACGGACGCCACCAGTCGGAGACGACCGTCCTTGCCCCACCGACTTGCCACTGGCCTTCGCCGCGGCTCGCGCGTCCTCGAGAGCGCGACGCGCAAGATCGACGCCTTTCAATTCCGGCTGCTCGCCGGACACGGGTGGATTCGCGTCGTCACTCATGAGACCTCGTTCCCCAAGGCAGACAGATCGGTGATGGTTGAAATCCGTCCCGCTGCACCGGATTCCGAGTTCTGTTTCGCCTCCACTCCGTAGCGACGAGCGTCGAGCTCGGGTGGAACGTCCTCCGGTACGGCGGCCGTGATCAGCACCTGCTCGGCCCCGGCAGCCACGGTGGCCAGCGCAGCGCGCCTCTTTCGGTCGAGTTCGGCGAAGACGTCGTCGAGCATGAGCACGGGATCGGTGCCGTCCTCGCGCAACAGATCGAACGAACCCAGCCTCAACGACAATGCGTACGACCATGATTCACCGTGACTGGCGAAGCCTTTGGTCGGTCGATCACCGAGCATCAACTCGAGATCGTCCCGATGTGGACCGACCAGGCACACGCCGCGTTCGATCTCTCGTTGTCTCATCACCGAGAGTTGGTGCAGGAACGCAGCTTCCAACACATCGACGTCGTCGGGTTCCGGGGCCCGCCCGGCGTCGGAGAATTCCGGTGGCAGCGCGTCGGCGAGACTACAGCGATACGCGAGGTCGGCCGAGCGAGATTCCGGGGCGATGGAACTGTAGGCCTGTTGCACGAACGGCTTCAATTCGTGGACCAGACCTATTCTGGCAGCCAGTAGTCGTGCGCCGTGTGCGGCCAGGTGTCCGTCCCAGACATCGAGCGTGGCCAGAGCGCTTGCGCCGTCGTTCGAGGACGTTCCCCGGCGCAACGATCCGCCGGCCGTCTTGAGCAACGCGGATCGCTGACGCAGGACCTTGTCGTAATCGGCACGGACAGAGGCCATTCGAGGAATCCGACTGGTGAGCAGTTCGTCCAGGTATCGTCGTCGCTCGCCGGGATCCCCACGCACCAGCGACAGATCTTCGGGAGCGAACAGAACACTCTGAAGCACGCCCAGAATTTCGCGCGGGCGTCTCAACGGCGAGCGGTTCATCCGTGCCTTGTTGGCCTTGCCCTCGATCAGCTCCACATCGATGATCAGCTCGCGGCCACGATTGACCACGGCGCTTCCTACCAACGCCGTGGAAGCACCCGCCCTGATCATCGGCGAGTCCGTCGAGACGCGATGCGAGGACAGTGTGGACAGATAGTTGAGCGACTCGAGCAAGTTGGTCTTGCCGTGCCCGTTCGGTCCCACGAACACCGTCGATCCCGGTCCCAGGTCGACCGTCACGTCGTCCCAGGACCGGAAATCGTGTAACTGCAGAGAGCGAACGAACACTTACTCGTTGTGTTTCGGCGCCGGTGCGCGGAGAGTCTCGTCGGCGTCCGCCTTCTTGACCGCGTGCCCACCGAATTGATTTCGTAGAGCTGAGACCGCCTTCATGGCAGGCGAATCCTCTTGCCGCGACGCAAATCTCGCAAACAACGCAGCAGAGATCACCGGAGCGGGTACTGCATGGCGAATGGCTTCCTCGACGGTCCAACGACCCTCACCGGAATCTTCGGTGTACCCGGAGATCTCACTGAACTCGGGATCCTGACCGAGCGCCTCGACCAACAGATCGAGCAACCACGATCGCACGACGGTGCCTTTGCTCCACGCCCGAAGCACACCCTGCACATCCTGCACGAGCTCCTCGGCTTCGAGGATTTCGTAACCCTCGGCGTACGCCTGCATCAACCCGTACTCGATACCGTTGTGCACCATCTTCGAGTAGTGACCGGCACCGACCGGCCCGGCGTGCACGAATCCGTCTGCCCGTTCACCTTCCGGACGCAGAGCGTCGAAGATCGGCATCGCACGGGCGACGTGGTCTTCCTGGCCGCCGACCATCAGGCCGTAGCCGTTCTTCAGACCCCAGACACCACCGGAGACACCGGCGTCGATGTATCCGATTCCCTTGGCATCCAACAACTCTGCGTTCGGCTTGTCATCGGTGAATCGTGAGTTACCGCCATCGATCACCAGATCGCCCGGCTCGAGGACCTCTGCCAGGCCGGTGATGGTGTCGCGGGTGATCTGCCCGGACGGAACCATCACCCACACCACCCTCGGCGCCGTCAACGTCTCGGCCAAACCGGCCAGCGAGGGAGTATCGGTCACCTCCGGCCGCGGGTCGTAACCGATGACCTCGTGACCGTGCTCGCGCAACCTCGCGCGCATGTTGAAGCCCATTTTTCCGAGACCGACCAAGCCCAGTTGCATGATGACGCATCCTTGTCTGTGTCAGGTGCGGAGATTTCCCGCAGGTTCAACAGTAACCAGGCAGGATCAGCCCGGCAGCCTGACCGGCATCAACAGATACGTGTATTCGGACTGCGGCGCCGCGAACTTGCCGGCGTCGTCGGCCACGAGTTCCTCATCCGACGTCGGCCGCAGCACAGCAGGCCGGCTCGGCGTCGTGAAGCCGAATGTCACTTTGTCGCTGTGCAGTGAAGACAACCCGTCGATGAGGTATCCCGGGTTGAAGGCAATGGTCAATGCCTCGCCCTGGAAGTCCGCGGGCAGAGCCTCCTCGGCGCGACCTGCGTCGTCACCGCCGGCGGACAGCAGCACGCCGTCGGAGTTGAACTCCAGCCTCACCTGCGCACCGCGTTCGGCGACGAGTGCCACACGCTTGATGGCCTCGATCAACGATGCGATCTCCAGCGTCGCCACTGCGGTGTGCTCGGCGGGCAGAAGCTGACGGAACTTGGGGAACTCCGCATCGAGCAAGCGGGTGGTGGTGCGGCGCCCATCGCTGACGATACCGAGCAAACCGTCACTACCGATGGACGATCCCGAACCCAGAGCTAGTTCGACCGGCGAACCGGAGTTGCCGCCGAGAGTCTTGGCCGACTCCGACAACGTCTTGGCCGGAATGAGTACCGCGGTGGTGGTGTCGGTGCCTGCAGGAGTCCAATCGACCTCACGAACCGCCAACCGGAAACGGTCGGTGGCAGCGAGAACGACGTGGGTGCCATCGATCTCGACGCGGATACCGGTGAGCATGGGAAGCGTGTCGTCCTTGCCCGCCGCAATCGCGACCTGGGCAATTGCTTCGGAGAACACGTCGCCGGCTAGCGAACCGGTGTTGCTCGGCAGCTCCGGCAGCTGCGGGTAATCCTCCACCGGCATCGTCGGCAGTGAGAACTTGGCGCTTCCGCAATTGACCAGGACTCGGGTTCCGTCGACGGTGACGTCCACGGGCTTGTTCGGCAGAGACTTGGTGATATCGGCAAGTAGCTTGCCCGACACCAGAACTCGGCCGGCCGTAGCGACTTCTGCCGACACTTTGACCTGAGCGGACACCTCGTAGTCGAATCCTGAGACCGTCAGACCCTGCTCGTCGGCGGCCAGCAAGACGCCACCGAGAACGGGAACCGGAGGCCGGGACGGCAGGCTACGAGCCACCCACGCCACGGAATCGGAAAAATCTTCACGAGCAACGCGAAACTTCAAACTTCCAAGCTCCATCGCTCGGCATTTCCTCTCGTTCGGTGGCGTTCGTCTTCACAGCCGAGCGGTGCAACCTCGATCGTTGCGGCTCGAACCGATGCAACGACGAGTCTGGCACATCCAGCGCAAGCACACCGTATGCCCTCCGCAGCGAAGTTGAAAGCTCGGGCATCGGCCGCGATCGAGTAATTCGTCGATCCTGCGAAGCCTGTGAACGGATCGTTCCCCAACACCTGTTTTCAAAGAAGTTCTTTCAAGGAGAGAACAGAAGTATTAATAGGTCCTGTGCAATCTGTGCACGGACACCTCTATCCGCTGGTGGCTTCGCGTGGTGTCGTGGGGATGAACTCGGGACCAATGTGCGGTGGATGCTCGGCAGCCTGTGGACGAATCACATCGGTGCACAGGCGCCCACATTCCATCCCCAGAACTTCGATGTTGTCCACATGGTTATCCACAGGTGTGAATCAATGGTCGAGCCCTCGAAGATCGACCGAAAATCCGACCGCCCATGTCGTCGGACCTTCGGTCGGCGAACACCGACGGCACCGAACCCGTCATGGGATTCGGTGCCGTCTGGCCGTGCATGCGAACAGGGGAGCTCTAACGTTTCGAGCGTTGCTTGATCCGCGCAGTGAGTTCCTGGACCTGGTCGTAAACCTTGCGACGCTCTGTCATCTCCTTGCGGATCTTCTTGTCCGCGTACATGACCGTCGTGTGATCACGGCCGAACGTCTGGCCGATCTTGGGCAAGGACAGGTCGGTGAGCTCGCGGCAGAGATACATGGCGATCTGCCTGGCCATCGCCAGCGCCCTGGCCTTACCCGGACCGCACAGGTCCTCGATCGAGGTGTTGAAGTACTCCGCCGTGACGGCCATGATCGTCGCCGCATTGATCTCGAGACTCGACGAATCGGGAATCAGATCACGCAGCACCACTTCCGCCAGAGTGAGGTCGAGGGCCTGCCCGTTGAGCGACGCGAACGCTGTCACGCGAATGAGGGCACCTTCGAGCTCGCGGATGTTGCGTTCGATTCGGCTGGCGATCAGCTCGAGAACATCGTGTGGGACGTCCAGGCGGTCCATACGAGCCTTCTTGCTCAGAATCGCAATGCGCGTCTCGAGCTCGGGTGGCTGTACGTCGGTGATCAGGCCCCACTCGAATCGGGTACGAAGTCGTTCCTCGAGGGTCGCCAATTGCTTGGGGGGCCGATCGGAGGAGACCACGATCTGCTTGTTCGCGTTGTGCAGGGTGTTGAAGGTGTGGAAGAACTCCTCCTGGATACCTTCCTTGCCTTCGATGAACTGGATGTCGTCGACGAGCAATACGTCCGTCTCGCGGTACCGGCGCTTGAACGCCACCTTGCGATCGTCACGAAGACTGTTGATGAAGTCGTTGGTGAACTCTTCGGTGGAGACGTATTTGACCCGCATGCCCGGGAACAGGCGCTGTGCGTAGTGACCGGCCGCGTGCAGGAGATGAGTTTTCCCCAGTCCCGACGCACCCCACACGAACAAGGGGTTGTATGCGCGCGCAGGTGCTTCGGCGATGGCCACCGCTGCGGCGTGAGCGAACCGATTGGAGGCACCGATGACGAACGTGTCGAAGGTGTACTTCGAGTTCAGACTGTTCGCGCCCGACGAGGGAGGCGTCGACTCCGGTGGTTTGGTGAAATACGTCGGCCACGAGTTCTGCACGCTGGCCAGCGCCTCACGTTCGTCGTCCACTTCTTCGTAGTCGGCGGTCTCGGAGTCCGAGGGCTCGTCGTCTCGACTGGTCAGCACTCGGCGCCGGTAAGTGGGCGAGCTGACGGCGTCGGGGAAGGCCGACCTCTCCGACTCGAGCTTCTCGTCCTCGGGAGCGGAGATGCGGACGCCGAGGCCCTCGACGCCCTGACCCAGATGCCGACCGAGCGCTCCCAGGATCGGTTCTCGAAGGTCTCGTTCGATGGCTTCCTGAGCGAAGGTCGACGGTACGGCCAGCAGGGCGAACCCCTGGGTCAGAGTCAACGGTTTGACCAGCGCGAGCCAGGCCTTCTGGCCCTTGGTCAGTGGAAGTCCACTGTGTCGGTCGGAAGTGAGTTCCGCGACCACCTCGGGCCAGATACGCGCGAGCGCATCCGGATCGTCGTTCACGTCGATCCCTCCGTTGTCGAGCATCGGTATCCCGGCGGCGGTCGCGCCGTCGAGCATCGGTCTCTCACGGGTACGACGCGTGAAACTCGTGCGTCATTTCCAGCCCGCGCGGCGTCGGCGTCCGATAGCGTCGTCGATCGTGCGTCACCGCGGCTGAGACCAGGGCCCGTCGGTGGACCCCGCAAGGTACGAATATGCCACCTGAACTGTGTTTCCACACAATTATCCACAGGTGTGGATAAACGACACCGATGTGACCCCAGGGCTCGCCCCGGTTCGTGCTATCGCACGCGTAGAAGTCTGACCTGCGTCGATGGTCGGTGTCTGTCGTGCGATCGAACGAACTGCGCCGGTTGGGGCGACCGTCGATGACGCAGATGACAGACTCGGCGGTGGAAATCTGTGCAGCCTGTGCATGAACGGCCCAGTCGATCGCTGCGGCGCTGGTTTGACCACCAGTGACTCGATCAGTACTCTCGAACAGTCACCCAATAGCGAGGTGGCCGATGCTTGCTGGCTGCTCACAGTCTGTCTTCACTCGGATTTCTCGCTCGGGAGGCTAGCGACTTCATCCGAACTCGCTGAGAACCTTTACAGCAGGCGCCGACAGATCGGCGTCGTCGAATCTCGAGGAGTGTTGACCGTGGCCAAGGGCAAGCGGACGTTCCAGCCGAACAATCGCCGCCGCGCGCGCGTTCATGGCTTCCGTCTTCGTATGCGTACCCGTGCGGGTCGTGCAATCGTTTCCGCACGTCGCGGCAAGGGCCGCAAAGAACTCACAGCCTGATAATCGTTCGTCCGAAGCTTGGAGCTCGGGATGCTTCCTGAGCCGAATCGGCTGCACCGCGCACGTGATTTCTCCGTGGTGATGCGTCGAGGACGCCGTACCGGTAGATCGGACCTGGTCGTACACGCAGTTGCGCGTGAAGATCAGGACATTGCATCCACCGTGCATGGACCACGCTTCGGATTGATCGTCAGCAAGGCAGTCGGGCCGGCCGTAACTCGTCATCGAGTTGCGCGCCGGCTTCGGCATATCTGCACCGACGTCACCGGTGAGCTCCCCGAGACCACCGACGTGGTGATCCGGGCATTGCCGGGAGCCGCGACCTCGTCCTCGGCAGATCTACTGGTTCAACTGCGTTCAGGATTGAAGAAGCTCGGTCTTCTCGAAGCTCCGAAGGGTCCGCCGTCATGACATTCATGGGCAACCTTCGTTCCATTCCTGCTCGAACGCTCATGTACCTCATCGGGTTGTACCGGACGTACGTGTCCCCGATGAGACCTCCTACCTGTCGCTTCTCCCCTACCTGCAGTGAATATGCCATCGAGGCACTTCAGGTACACGGGTTGATGAAGGGCTCGTTGTTGGCAGTCGTTCGCCTCCTCAAATGTGCTCCCTGGCACTCTGGAGGTTGGAACCCGGTGCCTGAGACCGGTAGGTGGCGCGCAACCGTCACCGAGCTGACCGAAACCGAGAAACACCACGATCTCCTGCGAGTGGAAGAACAGAGGAGTACATAGAGCCGTGCTCGACTTCATTTACTACCCGGTTGCCTGGATTCTCTGGGTGTGGCACAAGGTGTTCGGCTTTGTGTTCCAAGATCCCGGCAACGGTTTCGCCTGGGCATTGTCCGTCGTCTTCCTCGTCTTCACCCTCCGGCTGATCCTGTACAAGCCCTTCGTGAAGCAGGTCCGCACAACGCGGCAGATGCAGGAGCTGCAGCCGCAGATCAAGGCTCTGCAGAAGAAGTACGGCAAAGACAAGCAAAAAATGGCCGTCGAGATGCAGAAGCTGCAGAAGGAACACGGCTTCAACCCCTTGATGGGTTGCCTACCGGTGTTGGCACAGGCACCGGTGTTCATCGGTCTGTTCCACGTGCTGCGTTCGTTCAACCGCACAGGCACCGGCTTCGGACAGCTCGGGTTGACCCCCGAGGAGAACCGCGAGCTGTCGAACTACGCGTTCAACGTGGCCGACGTGCAGTCGTTCCTCGACGCTCGCCTGTTCGGAGCTCCCATCTCGGCGTGGATCACCATGCCGCAGGATCAGCTCAACGCGTTCGCCGTCGGTCCCGACGCGACCATTCCGTCCACGTGGGTCATCGCGGCCGTATCCATCCCCCTGATGATCATCGCGGCCATCATGACGCACCTGAACTCACGTGCGTCGGTGGCACGGCAGAGCGCCGCCGCAGCCGCGAACCCGCAGTCGGCGATCATGAACAAGCTGGCGTTGTACGTCTTCCCGTTGGGCGTTCTGGTGTTCGGCGCGCTGTTGCCGGTCGCCATCCTGCTCTACTGGGTCAGCAACAACACGTGGACCTACGCGCAGCAGCACCTCGTGTTCGGCAAGATCGACAAGGAAGAGGCCGCGAAGGTGGCGGCCGCTGTCGAGAAGCGCTCGGAGAACGCGCCGAAGCCTGGTGTCAAGCCGGTCTCGACCACCAAGCCCAAGCCCGGTGCGCGTCCCAAGCTGTCGAAAATGGCACCGGTAGGCGAGGACGCGACGACCGACGGCAGTGACGTCTCGAGCACAACCACTGGTGCCAGCGCCCAGGCCAAGCCGAGACCGCAGGCCAACCGGAACAAGTCGAACAAGCGCAAGCGGCGCTGACCGACACGTCGAGAGAAGGACGAACATGGCGGCGGACGTAGAAGCCCAGAACGACGAAGTCCATAATGCAGTCGGTGCGGTACCCGGGGATGGAGTGAATGACGTGATGGTCGAGACCGAACAGATCGGTGCGGTCGACGAGGCGGTGGTCGACGAGGCGGTGGTCGACGAGGCGGTGACCGAGAAGTCGGCTACTCCCGAGGTCGACGAGAAGACATCCGGCGAGGTCGCGTCGGACGATGATGATGACGACGACGAGGACTACTTGGTCGAGGAAGGCGAGATCGCCGGCGACTATCTCGAACAGCTCCTCGACGTTCTCGACTTCGATGGTGACATCGATCTCGACGTAGAAGGCGATCGAGCCATCGTCAGCATCGACGGTGGTGACGACCTCGCCAAGCTCGTGGGCCGTAAGGGCGAGGTCCTCGATGCGCTTCAAGAATTGACGCGGCTGGCCGTCCAGCAGTCCACCGGTGAGCGCAGCAAGCTGATGCTCGACGTGGCGGGCTGGCGAGCCAAGCGTCGTAGCGAACTGGGCGAGCTCGGTGCCGACGCAGCGCGCCGTGTCCTGGCATCGGGTGAGCGTGAAGAGCTGACTCCGATGACTCCGTTCGAGCGCAAGATCGTGCACGACGCGGTTGCCAAGATCGACGGTGTTGCCAGCGAGAGCACCGGTGTGGAGCCGTCGCGACGAGTTGTGGTCGTCAAGGCGTAACAGCTCCATACTCTCGTCAGCTCGAGAATCGATGGCCCCCACTTCGGTGGGGGCCATCGTTGTATCCGAACCGGTCTGTGAGCGACCGTGAATATCATGGATGTAATTCTCCGGATCGGGTCGACCACGCTCGTTTCAATCCGGTTTTATGGCTGGCGAAACGGATCGTGCCATGCGCGCTGCTTTCGTCACTGTGACGGGTGAATATGGCCATCACGTCGTCGTCGCGAAACGTCGAAAAATCGTGTTTCACGTGAAACAGTGACTTCGTCGGATGATTGAGAACCACGGCGTGTGCATGCTGAATTTCGTTCTCATCCCCAAGTTGTGTTGCTACGACGGATCGCCGCGTGTTGACTCGCACTCGTCAATGTGACTGCGTGGTCCCGTGAAAATGGTCAGCTCGCCAGAGACCCACGGCCGCGTCTGGTTGCGATCAGTCGTCGCTTCGGCTTGCTTCGGGAGGAATACCTAGATCGCGCAAGTCCTTGTGGAACCGCGAACCCATGCGAACGACGGCCGGCCCCGCGGCGAGGATCGTGTGCCGATCCACGATGGAGCTGGGTGGGCGGAGGCACCGCCGTTGTCGGCCGCCTATCTGTGTGCGATGTGTGCCCATGATCCGCTGTGTCGAATCCGATGCCTCATGACGGATCCAAGGGGTGGGGATCATCGCGAGGACGGACAGCACAGACCCGCCTCGGAATGACGTCGCATCCACCGCGAACTGTAGGACCGACGCGGCAACCCCCTGACCCGGTCGCCGCTCTGTTCTATCGCAGTCCTGTTCTATCGCCGGCGTCTTCGGCCCTCGATGGGTGCTGAAGATTTCGACCGCACATCTCCCCCGCCCCGTGCCATTGGCGCGCCCACTCCTCGCACGCGCGAGTGTTCTTGTCATACGCGAGCCAGATAGCCCCCCTGGCGATAGCGAGTACCCGCGCACCTGCCGAACGCGCGCGCTTCTGCCGAGACCCGGTAGCTTCACCAGGATGGCCCGGACAGAAGTTCCCGCGGCCCGGGGGTAGGCGGTCTGGGCGTTCAGCTCATCCGGCGAATCGGGCTAAGTTTGGGCCCAGCCATCCGCAGCCGGGGTTGCGAAATAAAGGGACTGGGAGTTCGTGATGAGTCATGTGCCGGATTGGCCTCGAGTACGGGTAGCTATTCGTTGGTTCTCGCACAATCTCGACTGGAGGGCAGTTGAGTGCAACGGACTGAGAGCGGTGGCACCCCAGTCATCGAGTTGACTGGGCCCTGGACGGCCTCGCCTACTGATCTGATTGTCGGTGATCTCGTCGGGCTCGCACTTGTCGAGATGCCCGCCTATCTCATCAGTAGATGTACACAGCGATCCCTGCACACACCGCAGTTTCACGTGAAACATCGGCCGTAAGCGCCAGCGACTTGGGCGGTGGGTGAGGCGCGGGTAGGGCAACGCAGGCGGAGTTGGCGGGTGACGAAGAGGTCGTCGGGCCTTCAGCCCCGATCGGCATGCGGAGAACAGAGTCGGCAGAACTGGGTCTCGAAAGCACGCCGGAAGGTAGAGATCCGGATTGGCACCAAGAGTGTTTCGGATACACCGATCCGTCGCAGTTTCATGTGAAACATCGCAAGTGTATTGCCGACCAACTTCTCTGCTTTCGACAGCAGACCGAACTGCAGCCTAGATTGAAAGTCGGACTCGGACGCGGATGGGCGTGCCGCCACCCGCGAAGCGGACCTGATGAGTAGTTACAACATTGTCGTTTGGCGTTCCGCGCCTCAGCACGGGAAGATGTTTCACGTGGAACAAGAACGCTCGGATAGCACCCAGTTGATGGCGATCGCTGAGCAGATTTTTGGGGATCGACTGGAGCTTGCCCAGAGGTATCACGACTCGCTGGCGACGGCAGGTGTCGAACGTGGGCTGATCGGACCTCGAGAAGTTCCACGTCTCTGGGAACGACACATCCTCAACTGCGCGGCGATAGGCGAACTGATCGACGAGGGCGAGGCCGTCGTGGATATCGGTAGCGGTGCGGGACTCCCCGGAATCCCGTTGGCCATCGCACGGCCGGACTTGCGGGTGACTCTCGTCGAACCCCTGCTGCGTCGAACCGTCTATCTCGCCGAGTTCATCGAAGAACTGGACCTGAACGTATTGGTGGTCCGCGGTCGCGCTGAGCAACCGGGGGTCAAGAAAGAAGCAGGCGGCGCCGATGTGGTGACGTCGAGGGCAGTTGCGCCGTTGGAGAAGCTCGCCAAGTGGTCGCTCCCTCTGGTTCACGAACACGGGCGAATGCTGGCTTTGAAGGGATCGAGCGCCGGCGAGGAGATCGAACGGGACCGGGCTTCCCTCACGCGGATGGGTGCTGGCAAGCTGGAGGTAGTGGAGTGCGGAGTGGGTCTTCTCCCCACTCCGACCATCGTTGTAAGAGCGATACGCCAGCCACGGAGATCAGGTCGTCACTGACCTTCGGTGGTGAGGCTTTCGAGTCTCACGCTCGTTTCAGTCGGTCGTATTCAACACAGTCAGTGCCGCACTAAGGAGCACATATGTCGGGTGGGTCCAATCCCGCTGTTTCACGTGAAACAGCAGCCAAGAAGAACGCGTCCAACGCGTCCGAATCCGGGTCGAAGAAAAGCTCGGACTTCGAATACACCAACGCGATTTCACCCGATGACACTCCGATCGGTGCTGCAGCCCACCGAGCCAGTCAGGTGCTGCATCCGGGGTCGGTGTCGCTCCCGAAGCCGGCGAAGCGGCGCATGCTGACGATCGCCAACCAGAAGGGCGGGGTCGGTAAAACCACAACCGCGGTGAACTTGGCCGCTGCGTTGGCTCTGCAGGGTCTGACGGTTCTCGTGGTGGATCTGGACCCTCAGGGCAACGCCAGCACGGCGCTGGGCGTCGAGCATCACTCCGGTGTGCCATCGAGCTACGAGGTGCTGATCGGCGAAGTCAGCGCCAAGGATGCAGTCCAGCAGAGTCCGCACAGCGAGCGATTGTTCTGCATTCCAGCGACCATCGATCTTGCCGGAGCCGAGATCGAGCTCGTGTCGATGGTTGCCCGGGAAGGCCGGCTGAAGACAGCTCTGTCGATCGAGGAGCTCGCCGGCATCGACGCCGACTTCATTCTGATCGACTGCCCGCCATCGCTCGGTCTGCTGACCGTCAACGCACTCGTGGCTGCCACCGAGGTACTCATTCCGATTCAATGCGAGTACTACGCCCTGGAAGGTGTGGGCCAGCTTCTGCGCAACATCGAGTTGGTGCAGTCCCATCTCAATCCGGAGTTGCATGTGTCCACGGTGATCTTGACGATGTACGACGGCCGCACGAAGTTGGCGGATCAGGTTGCCGAGGAAGTGCGCAAGCACTTCGGTGATGCGGTTCTGCGGGCCGTCATTCCGAGGAGCGTGAAGGTATCCGAGGCACCTGGTTACGGAATGACGGTCCTCGATTACGACCCCGGTTCACGTGGTGCGATGAGCTACCTGGACGCCGGACGGGAACTTGCCGCGCGATCGGCCGGCATCGACGAAGCACGAAAGAAGTAATCAGATGAGCCAAGCACGTAAAGGCGGTCTGGGCCGTGGCCTGGCCTCGCTCATCCCCACAGGCCCCGATGCCGGACCGCGTCTCGGTAATGCCGCAGCGGACGTCATTATCGGTGCGGATCGTAATGCGAAGGACAAGCCGGATACGTCCACCAAGTCGAAGCGCACTTCGTCGTCCGACGACGCGACCGAGACCGCCACGGCACCGACACCGACACCGCCAGTCCTCAACGGAGACGACCTCTCCCCCGTTGGTGCGGTCTATCGCGAGATTGCCCCGGACCGCATCGAGGCGAATCCCAAGCAGCCGAGACACGTCTTCGATGACGAATCGCTGGCTGAATTGGTGCATTCGATTCGCGAGTTCGGGCTCATGCAACCCATCGTCGTACGGCTGATATCGGGTTCTGTCGCTGGCGCCGACGACAAATATCAGCTCGTCATGGGCGAGCGGCGATGGCGTGCCAGCCAGGAAGCCGGCCTCGACACGATCCCTGCGATCGTTCGTGAGACCGCCGACGACGCAATGCTGCGCGATGCGTTACTCGAAAACATCCACCGAGTTCAGCTCAATCCGCTCGAAGAAGCGTCGGCGTATCAGCAACTGCTCGAGGAATTCGACGTCACCCACGAGGAACTGGCGGCGAAAATCGGTCGCTCTCGGCCGGTGGTGACCAACATGATTCGACTGTTGAAACTGCCAATTCCGGTTCAGCGTCGTGTGGCGGCAGGTGTTCTGTCCGCTGGACATGCCCGTGCATTGCTGTCGCTCGATGCTGGGTCCGATGCCCAGGAGTCGCTGGCCGCCCGAATCGTCGCCGAAGGACTGTCCGTCCGTGCGACCGAGGAAGCCGTGACACTTGCGAATCGGGAAGACGGAACGAACCCGGAACCGGCACCCCGGCGCAAACCGATTCAGATGCCGGGGCTCCAGGATGTTGCCGATCGGCTCTCCGACTCGTTCGATACGCGGGTCACAGTGAGTCTGGGCAAGCGAAAAGGGAAGATTGTGGTCGAATTCGGGTCGGTCGACGACCTCGAAAGGATCGTCGAGATGATGGAAGCGCAGAAGAAAAAGTAGCCGCGTTTTTTCAGGACCAGACATACGCGGGAGAAACGTCACTGTGACCTAGCTCGGCGATCGGCCGTCCTGAGGAACTGTGTCGGAGACGAAAAGTACTGTGATGCACTGTGATTCGGAAAAGTGAGACGCCCGGACGGTGGCGCTGACGAATCGCATATTCTTGTCGAGGAGCAGATCGGCTCCGAGAGAGAATTTCCGCATCACAACGAATGCACGAAGGCTGAGGTAAGCGGTGTCGGCGATGGTGACCGGAGTGACGCTCGGTTCGTTCGAACATTTGCCGTCGCATTCGCGGCGCTGCAGCTTCTGGGTTCTCGATCCTGCATCGGAAGATTCCTCGGTCGACCTCGAGTTCGAGAACGAGGTGTGGTTGTCGACCATCATGCTCGAGTGGGGTTCGTGTGGGCAGCTGTTGTCCGTCGACGGCAAGACCATCGGATGTGCGCTGTACAGCCCACCCCGTGCAGTTCCCCGGGCGACGACATTTCCGACATCGCCCGTCAGTCACGACGCGGTTCTACTGACGCAATTACGGATCGACTCTCCCGAGGATGCCGACTTGCATTCGGCAACCCTGATTCAGGCGGTTGTCGGAGATCTCGTCAATCGTGGTGTTCGCGCCCTGGAGGCGTTCGGTATTCGGCACAACGCCGACGACGCAGCACCCGTTGTTCCGAACGCGACTGCACAGCTGACATGTTCGGCATCGACGTGCATGATCGAAGCCGACTTCCTCGAAAAGGTCGGCTTCGAAGTGGTTGCGCCTCACCACAGATTTCCGAGACTGCGACTCGAACTGGATCGCGATCACGGCTGGAAGCAGGATGTCGAGTCTGCGTTGGAACAGTTGCTCATCGCAGCGAGTATCTCGGTCGTCGACATCGAACAGAAGTCGACCGTCGGTGCCAGGTGACCCTCGACCGGTGAATGAGGTGAGACCGGGAGATCAGGGACGATCGGCGGCGGCGAGTTCCTCGGCGAGCAATTCGGCGAACGTGAAGGTTCCGGTCGGCTGATCGTCCTGACCCAGAAGGTACAGACGTTTCACGGCGATCAGAATTGCCTCGGCGATGATGTCGCGGAATCGCGGATCGCTCAGCACCTCGACGTCGGATTCGTTGGTGAGGTATCCGACGTCGATCTGAATTGTCGGCATGTTGGTCAGGCGCAACAGATCCCACGTGCGTCCGTGGCTGCGGCAATCGAGAAGCGGTGTGCGGGCGACAATTTCACGCTGCACGTAGCTGGTCAGTACCTGGCCGATCATGGATGTGGAGCCGTGCGAATTACCGAAGTGGAAACTGGCGACTCCGTTGGCCAGCGGGCTCGTGCTCGATGCGCACCGGAGGGAGATCATCAGATCGGCACCCCACGCGTTGGCCGTCTCGGCGCGATCGGCCACGGAGGGATTGGTGCCCCGGGCGCGTGAGAGGAACGTGTCCATTCCGGTCGCGGCCATGCGGCCTTCGAGCCGGCTGGCCAGGTCCCACAGAATTTCCGATTCGGACACTCGACCCAAGGCACTGTCGACGACGAGTCCTGTGTCGGCACCGCCGAGGTCGGGATCGATCACGATGCGCTTGCCGGTCAGCTGAGGGCCGGACTTGCGGACGAGTTCTTCCTCGCTCATCGCATGGGGCGATCCGCCGGTGACGCGCGTTCCGAGCAGGTCGAGTGAGCGCAACGTTGCCGGGCCGCAGATTCCGTCCGGGGAGAGACCGATCTCGCGTTGGAACGAGGACAGGCCCTCATGAGTCCTGGGACCGAAGAAGCCGTCGACGCGTTCGCTGTAGAAACCGAGGTCCTGCAGGCGCGTCTGCAAGGAAGCGACGTCATCTCCGTAGAGCGGAGCGGACAACTGGTAGATGAGGGTTCGCGCACCGAGGTGGTACGAGGCTTCTTTCAAAGCGCGATACGTGGCCGGGCCGACGATGCCGTCGACCAACAGGCCGCGATGCTGCTGGAATGCACGTACGGCACCGCCGAGGGCACCATCGAAAACGGAGCCAGGAGCGGTCCAGTGACCGTCGTCCATCGGACCGGGCGGAACCACGGCCTCATGGAGAAAGCCGAGAGCCGACAGGGTGCCGCGGACCTCGGCTACGGCGGGTCCGGAATCGCCGTGACTGAGTTCCTGCATCCTGGACGAAACCTCTCGATCGTTCTGACGGCACCTGCACCCGTATGTGGCTGATGTGCCGACGGCACGCATCGGCACATCAGACGATTGTCGCAGAAAGACTGCCTTCCGCTGCAATCCACACGGTGATCAGGTGAGTCAGATAACGCCTTCGAGGTCCTTGAGCAGGGCGGCCTTGCCCTTGGCACCGACGATCTGCTTGACCGGCTTGCCGCCCTGGAACAAGATCAGCGTCGGAATCGACATGACCTTGAAGTCACGAGCGGCCTGCGGGTTGGCATCGATGTCGAGCTTGGCGATCGTCAGCTTGTCCTTGTGCTCGGCGGCGATCTCCTCGAGAACCGGGGCTACCATCTTGCACGGTCCGCACCAGGTGGCCCAGAAGTCGACGAGGACGGGCTTTTCGCTGGTCAGGACGTCGTCGGCAAACGATGCGTCGGTGATGGTGACTGTGCTCTTGTCGTCGGACATGTGTATCTCCTCGATGAGTGAAGCTGTGTGTGAGTGGAAGCCGGTCAGGCGTTGACGGCGTCGACGGGCTGGTCGGCGTGCTCGAGCGTGTTGCTGGTAGTGTCGCCCTGCTCGGCCAGCCAGCGCTCGGCGTCGATGGAAGCGGTACATCCCGTGCCGGCAGCGGTGATCGCCTGCTGGTAGACGTGGTCGACGAGGTCTCCGGCTGCGAACACGCCCTCGACGGAGGTGGCCGACGTGGGCGACGAGACCTTGACGTAGCCGGCGTCGTCGAGCTCGACCTGGCCCTTGACCAGCTCGTTGCGCGGGTCGTGGCCGATGGCAACGAACATGCCGGTGACGTCGAGGGTGGTCTTCTCCCCGGTCACAGCGTGCTCGAGCGCGATCCCGGTGACACTGGTCTCGCCCAGAACTTCGAGGACCTTGGTGTCGGTGAGGAACCGGATCTTGTCGTTGTTCTTGGCCCGCTCGAGCATGATGCGCGATGCACGGAATTCGCTGCGGCGGTGCACGATCGTGACGCTGCGCGCGAATCGGGTGAGGAAGGTGGCCTCCTCCATGGCCGAGTCGCCGCCGCCGATGACGGCGATGTCCTGGTCGCGGAAGAAGAAGCCGTCGCAGGTGGCGCAGGCGCTGACGCCGCGTCCGAGCAGCTTCTCTTCACCGGGGATCGACAGGTACCGCGCTGCTGCTCCCATGGCGAGGATGATGGCGCGGGCTCGGTAAGTCTCGCCGCCCGCGGAGACGGTCTTGATCGGACCGGTCAGATCGAGTTCCTCGACGTCCTCGGTGCGAATGTCGGCACCGAATCGCTGCGCCTGCTCGCGCATCTGTTCCATCAGATCGGGGCCCATGATGCCCTCGCGGAATCCGGGGAAGTTCTCGACCTCGGTGGTTGTCATGAGCGCACCACCGAACTGGGTTCCCTCGAACAGGATCGGTTCCAGCTCTGCGCGGGCGGCGTAGACGCCGGCGGTGTAACCAGCCGGTCCCGAGCCGACGATGATGAGATCGTGAACCTTGGGGGTACTCAATGCAGACCTTCCGATCATGTGCGGGTGTACTGGCCGCCGACAGCCGGTGCACATTGCACGCGCCGGTCGACGTACATCTGGTCAACACCACCCTAGAGGCAGTTGTTCCCGCCGTAGAGGTGTGTCAGCCGATATCGCGTCGCGTCAGGATATCGGGGTTGTTGCCCCCGCACTCGTGTCCTACGGCAAGGGCGATGAACCGGCCCGGCTGCGCACCTGCCAGCACCAGCAGGGTGCCGTCTCGGCCGTCGACTCTGACCTGACTGGATCCGAGTACGGGCGTCGTCGAGTCGACGGAATTGGCCGCCAGACAAGACGCCAGGTCGACTGGATCCGACAGCGCACCGGGATCGCGTTTGCCGATGATGCCGAACGCGAAGCCGGAGTCGAGGTCGTTGGAATCGAGGACCAGCGAACCTTCGGGGGCCGGCGACGACGGCCCGGCGGCTACGGACTCGGACGCGTCCGGGGTGCGCCACACCGTCGCGAACACGATCGATCCGACAGCGAGAAATGCTGCGGCAGCGGCAATTCCGACAACGAGGTGACGGCTGCGAGACCGGAACGGAACGACAACCGGATCGCTGGACCGCGGAGCGGACTGCTCGACGGAATCGATCGTACGATCGATGCGCTCGACGACGTCGGCCGGAATCGTCAACGTCCCGGTGGGATCCTCGCCCACCTCGCGCAGTCGAGCCGATACCGCGTCCAGACCGGCAAGGATGCGCATCGACTCCTCGTCGCGACGGACCAACGGCCACAGCCGGCTGCTCACATCCTCGGGAAGGGCGTCGGCGTGCAGTTCGGCCAGCAGCTCCGGTGAGTACGGGGCATCGGGTAGGGCGTCGGTGCTCGACGACACGATCTTGCCTCCCTTCGCCGAATCTACTTTCTCTCTCACACGATATAGACGCGAGAGGACTAGATTCGGTTCCCTGCATCTTTCAAGTAGGCAAGCTGTGTCGACAACTTGAGTCGACCCCGCGCGCATCGACTCTTGACGGTGCCGGTGGGAACGCCGAGTAGCGCGGCTGCGTCGGCCACCGAATATCCCTCCATGTCCACGATGACGACGGCTGCGCGCTGATCGGCCGGCAGCGTCATCAGAGCCTGCCGAACCAGAATGGTGGTTTCCGTCTCGGAGATGCGGTCCCGCGGCGATGCGAGCTCGTGACTCTCGTTCTCGTTCAACGGAACCGAGGGCCGTGCTTTGTTTCGACGAATTCGGTCCAGACAGGCGTTGACGACGATCTTGTGCAACCAACTGCGCACGGCTGCGTCGGCACGAAACGATCCGGCAGTCCGATGTGCCGAGAGCAGAGCCTCCTGCAGAGCATCGGAGGCGTCCTCGGGTGTGTAGCTCGTGCGACGAGCCGTCAGCCACAGATGCTCGCGATGTCGACTGATCAATGTTGCGAATGCGTTCGGCTCCCCGGCCGCGTGAGCAGCCAGAAGTTCCGCATCCGTGCGCTCCCCTGGCGCCGAATCGATACGTTCGGTCATACGAAAACGGCTCCCCCCGTGTTAACGCATTGGGGGGAGCCTAGGCCATGAAGACCGTGAAGTACGAAACGAGCCTTTATTGCCTACCGAGAGTCGGGTCTAGGAGTCGAAACCGATCCCGGAGATCGATGTGGCAATGCGCCCACCCTGCTCTCCGAGGGTCGTGATCCAGACCAGCACGTTCCCGGTGGACTCGGTGCCGTCGAGCGCGATGTCGGTGCGTCCGTTCTGCAGTGTCGCTTCACCGAGGAGGGTGGTGTCGGACAAGCTCGGCGAGTCGTTCGGTGCGGATCTGATCTCGACGACGGTTCCCGGGGACGACGACTCGATCCACGCATTCCGCAGCGTCGTCGACGGGATCGTGACGAGCAGGCCGACGCCGTCCTTGAGGGCGGGGAACTGCTGGAAGTACGAATCGGTCGTCCACGCCGTACTGGGGTCGTTGTCGATCGTGTTGGAGGCCGTGCCCGGGTTGTCTGCCGAACCCTCGGGCGAGAAGACACTGACTCCGTTCAGCGCAACCGGACCACCCGTCTGAGCCGGGGGTGCGTCGGATTCGCCGGCGGGCGGTGCCTCCGCCGGAGTGGTGAGGCCGAATTCCTGGCTGTCGAGAGGAGTATCCGTGCTGTCACCGGCTATCGAGGTGAACAGCCAGAAGCCGGCGAACGCAAGAACCACCACCGTCAGGGCACCGAGGACGGCGATGGCGATGTTGGTTCGCATCGACTTGGCCTTCTCGGCGGCGATCTCCTCGGGATCGGCGAGCGAGTGCCCACTGGCCCCCGGCGCGCGCTGACCCAATCGCAGAGCCGGCATCAGGTCTGTCTTGTCGTTGACGACGGCTGCCTGATCGAGCACGTGCTGCACGGTGGCAGCGGTGCGGATACCACTGTTCTGTTCGAGCGCCCGCACAGCGACGGCGGAGATCTCGAACGGCACGTCGGGTCGGACCTGCCTCGGCTCGAGCGGCGCGCCCTTGTCGTCCCGGTCGGCCGGTCGCATGCCGCCGACGCTGCGAGCCGGAGCCGCATCGCCGGACACGACGGATACGCCGGTGGCGTCGGACAACGGCCACTTGGCCGTGATCAGGGCGTAGAGCATGGCACCGAGACCACGGACGTCAGAACTCGGATCGGCGTCGGCGAGAGTGGCAGGGAAGGCGAGGACGGCGTTGCCGCTGGAGCTGATGCGCACGCGATCGGGGTGATCGATCGACAGGGCACCGCCGCTGCGATGAGCTGCCTCGGCCGCTGCTGCCAGCACCTTGATCGCGCGGGCCGCACCGGTGGGTGCGGGCACGGTGTCGGCCATTTCGCGTAGCGACCGGCCGGGCGTCCACTCCGCGACGACGATGCCGCCGGAGCTGCCACGCACCACGTCGAGCACGCGCGCGAGGCCGGGGGAATTGATCCGACCCAGACGCAGCGTGCGCGAGAGGATCGCCTGCGGACCCTCGGTGCGGTCGTTGGGTGAGGCGGTGGACTGCTGGTCGGCATCGACGAACGTCAGCGCCACCTCGCGATCCAGCTTGACGTCGTGGGCCTGCCAGAACTTGAGTCCGCGTGCGCCGCCGTGGGGGGCCAGCAGTCGATACCGACCACCGGCGACGGAGGCACCGGGAATGAGCGTCGGGCCGCGAAGGGTCCGCTCGGGCGCGGAGGCCGAGTCATCGGTGGAGCCGGGCTTGTCTTCGGAGCCGGACTCTTCGGAGGTGACGGGCTTGCCGGCACCGGCCGCGACCTTCTTGTCGGCCGGGGCCGTCGCGGTGGCGTCGGATTCGGGCTTCGAGGTCTTTTCGGTCGTCTTGTCGTCGGCGGGGCTCGACGCGGGTAGTTGCGCCTTCGAGATCGAAATCGTCTTGTCGGTTGGGCGTGACGCCAGAGCAGACTTCGAGATGGACACTGTTCGATCGGCCGGCTTCGGAGCAGGCTTGTCACCGGTCTCTTTGTTTCCGGACTCCGTCGAAGTCGCCTCCGCAGCCTTCTCCTGTGCATTTTCCTTCTGCGGGGCTTTTTCCTTCTGCTGGCCTTTGTCCTTTTGGCTGCCCTTGTCGGAATCCGCCGCAGTGCTAGGTGCCTCCGCGGACGCAGCAGTGCCGGCTTTGGAAGCAGCCGACGTCGTGGGCTCGGCCTTCACGGGCTCGGTGCGGTCCTGGGTGTCGACTTCGACTCCGCCGCTCGTTCGGTCGGCTTCGTTTGCTGGAGACTGTGCCGGCCCCCCAGCAACATCGTCGTCGGTCACTGTCACTCCTTCAGGCGAATATGCCCCGTGTTGTTCTGCAAACGGTCGACCCGCGTGAGCGTTTGCCCCCGGGTGCCGAAGACCAGGGTACGGGAGCCGATCCCGCGCAGTGTCCCATGTGGGCTCGGATCGAATAACCGGAATTACGCCGGTTTCTGCAGTGGCGAGGTCGGCCTCCTGCGATGCCGTTCCTCCGCGGAACCTCCGGACGAGCCGGCTCAGGGCCACCGTGACCGCCAGAACCTCCGGAATCTTGCCGAACCAGAGGATGGAGAACGTGATGCCGAGCATGGTGACGGCGTCGATCGCGACACGCAGGAAGTTGCCGAACCAGCCATTCGTCAGGGCATCGAGGCCCAGGATCCGGTCGATCGCGAGCATGGCTGCGCCGCCGGCGAGTGAGGCGAGAAGAACCAGCCAGATAGTCTTGCCGACGTTGGCCATCCGCAGGTTGCCCAGGCTCTTGTGCAGCAGATATCCGCCGATGATTGCGCCGACCGTGTAGCCCAGGCCGGTTGCGGTACCCAGGAGCAACACCACCTGATCCGGGTCCGACGCGACGATCGGGGCGAGCAGCGACAGGCCGATCTTGACGGCGGTGATGCCGAGGATGATCCAGGTGGGTGTCCAGGCCTTCTCGCGGGCGTAGAAGACGCGCAGGTGGATCAGGACGAGGGCATACGGGATGAGCGAGAAGGCCGACCAGCTCACGGCCTCGCCGAGCCGGCTGGCCACGGGCGCGAATCGACCGAATCCGTACAGCGCCTCGCCCACCCACGGCCCCGCGAAGGTCAGGAACACGACGATCGGTACCAGCGCGACCATCGTCAGGCGGGTGGCGACCGAGAGATCGTCGACGACCGACGGGGTGTCACCGTTGGCGGCGTTGCGGCTGAGTCTGGGCATGATGGCCGTCAGGACCGTGACACCGAGGATGCCGTAGGGCAGCTGCAGGACGATCCAGGCCTGCGAGTAGATCACGTTGCTCGCATCGTCGGTGCCCGACGCGATCCTGGTGGCGACGATCAGACCGATCTGGCTGATGACGACGTAGAGCACGATCGCCGCCGCCATCGTTCCGAACTTCTTCAAACGATCGTCGAATCCCCACAGCGGGCGCAGATCGATGCGTTCGCGGCGCAGCGCAGGAATCAGTGCAACGACCTGGGTGATGACACCGACGGTGACACCGAGTCCGAGAACGAGGATTTTGGGGTTGCTCATCTCGATCGTGTTCAGCGTTATCTCGCCCGGAACGAAGGGGTACAGCGCGAAGACGCCGAGCACGACCAGATTGTTGAACACCGGTGCCCAGGCCCCGGGCTTGAAGTTCTGCCGCGTGTTCAATACCGCTGTGAGCAGGCCGGAGAGCCCGTAGAACATCAGCGCGGGTAACACCAGATAGGTGAACGCGATCGTCAGGTTCTCGTTGACCTTCGGATCGTTGTCCAGCAGCATTCGCGCCAGCAGCGGTGCCGCGATCGTTGCTGCGAGAGCCACTGTTCCGAGTAGCGCCACCGCGATGGTGAAGAGGCGTCGGACGAAGTCACGCCCGCCGTCGGCGTCTTCCTGCTCGGCCCTCACCAGCACCGGCACGACGATCGCGCCGAGTACTGCGCCGAGCACGAGCTCGGAAATCATGTTCGGCAGCACCGTCGAGACGGTGAACGCACTGGCCAGACCGGCACCGAGGGTGGCCGTCATGGCTACTTGCTTGGCGAATCCGGTGATGCGGCTGACCAGGGTCGCTACTGCGATCGATCCCGACGCGGCCAGCAACGACTTCTGCGGCCTGGGCTCGGGCTTGGGTGCCGAGTCGGACCCGCCGGGCGGAATGTCGGTCGGAGGAACCGTTCCCGATGGCGGCTGGGGATAGTCCTCCTCGCGGAACCGCGGGATGAGCTGGGTGACGGTGTCGTCGGCGGCCGGTTGCCCGTCGAGCGGGGGCGGAGCCGGATAGGAACGGAGCTCCGGTCGCGACTGCCGCTCCCAGGGCGCGGACCGCGGTGGCGTCGTACGCCGGAAGACCTGTGCTGCGGGCATACGCGACCTCGGCAGGTCCCCGTCGTACGGGACGTTTCCTGTCATGGTCTCTCGTACCCTTCGTCGGCCGGGTCGGGTTGGCCTCGGAATCGATGCCAGAGTCGTCGACCTGCAAGTAACAGTAGGAGAGCGCCGGCGCAGGCGGTAATTATCGCCAGCGCCTGGCCGTACGCGTTCGACCGTACGGACACCGTCGAGACCTCTCCGAGCCTGCTGCCGTCGAGCGTGGTGACGGAGAAATCGACCGAGAGGTTGCGGGTGTCGTCCACCTCGGCCGGCACGGTGATGGTTCGGGATCCGCGGGCCGGCAGCTGGGTGACACCGACGTCGCTGACGGTCATCTCCGGGGGCGCATCGACTCGGAGCAGCACGTTGACCGGTATCGGCAGGTCGTTGCGCGCGACCAGCAGCAACGGACTCTGCTCGGAGGCGAGGGTGTACACACCGCCCGGGGCCAGCACGGTCACCGATCCGTAGACGGCGTCGATGCCGATTCGGGTCGCGGCGAGTCGGGTGAAGGCCATGGTGCCGGCCCGTTCGTCCGCCGAACTGGCTCGACCGGCGGTCGACAAAGCGCGGAGCAAGTCCTCCCGGAGCGGGGCGGTGTACAGCCGTGGGGTGAGCGCCGACTGGGGGTCTTCGACCAGAGACTGCATCAGGGTCTCGATCCGAGCGCTCTGGGATCGGACCAGATCGATGGTGCCGGTATCGAGCTCGGTCGGTGCGTCGACGCTGGTTACCGGAACCCCCGAAGTGGGCTGCGCCAGTAGCTCCGACAGCGGCCGCGGCGTCGCCAACCCGGAGCGCAGCAGCGAGGAGACCGTCGACAAAATGGCCGACGGCTCGTCGCCCCCTGCCGTCCAGTACTGCGGCGGCGCGACGGTGACGCCGCGGCCCGGTCGTTCGGTGCCGACGAGAGCGTGGAAGTTGAGAGCACCTAGCGCATCCTGCAAGCGCGCTGTGCGGGAGTCGGTGGTGAGGTCGTAGCGCTGCTCGGCGGGAGTGAGAGCCGGCGTCGACGGGGTGGTCCCCACGCCGGCCAGCGCAGCTGCCGTGGCCGCGTCGTACTGGGCGGCGGCCAGCGTTGCTCCTGAATCGGTGGCTGCAGCGTCGGTCGAGAACAGCTGCGCCATCGGAGCCGATGTGGGAGGGCTGATGCTGTTGTCGGCCACCAACACGGTTCCGGTGCCCGCCGAGCGCAGGGCGTCGCCGGTATCGGCGTCGACGCCGCCGGTGGGACTCCAGGTGAAGCCGCGGGTCGAGGTGATGCCGAGAATCCCGTCGACCACATCGGCGGGCGTGGAGATCGCGCCCCGAATCAGCGAGGGATCGCCGATGTCGGCCACCGCGCCCAGGTCGGTCTGCGCGAACGGCATCGCCGTCACGCAGGTGCTCGACGCGATCGTCTCCAGGCGGGCGAGCCACTGGGAAGCAGCGGCACTTCCGGTGCCCTCGCGGGTCGTGCTGGCGGGATCGGCCGGGTCGTCGACGACGAGGTAGCCGCGGGTCATGTTCGAGACGGTGACGAGCAGGTCGGGGTCGATGCCGATGCACAGGGTCGACGCCAGGTTGCCGTCGGGATCGAGGCCCGGTTGCGTCGCGAACTCTACGGCCTTGAGCAAGGTGTCGAGTCGCCCGCCCGTGGCGAGTTCTCCGGCGAGCTCGTCGTCGATCAGTCGCACTCGCTCGTCGACCGAACCGGGTGATCCGGCGGCGAGGCGCGGAATGTCGGCCAGTGGCCACAGCACCGTCATCGCGACCGGGTTTCGGGTGTTCGGTGGCAACGGCGTCGCGTCGGGCGCCACGGGATTCTGCTCGGCGGGATTGCCGGGTAGGCCGACGACGGGGAGGAGGAAGCGTGCGTCGTCGAGTCGCGCGGTACCGCCGTACTCGGGCGTGCCGTTGACGTTGAGCAGCAGCGGATAGACGCCCGGCGTCTCGATTCCGAGCGAGGGCTCGGTGGTGCTGCGCAGCTGCATCGACAGGTCGAACTGCCGGCTCTCGTCCTTCTCCAACGACTCGGCCACCGTGACGAACTCGCCGACGCGGTCGAATCGGTCCTGGTCGAGGGTCAGCGAGGTTCGTAGCCCTGCCGCGGTGTCGATCGCGTCCGCGGCCTGCATGCGGACTCCGATGTCGTCGACGCGGCGGTCTCCGGTGTTCTTCACCGTCGCCCGGACGGTCACGAACGGATCGCTGCTGGTGGTGATGGTCGACGGGGCGACGGTCTCGACGCTCAACGTCAGAAAGGGATCACCGGTCTGCGTCATCGGGGTGTCCGGGGCGGCGCTGGTGGTCACCCCAGCGGGGGTGTCGGGCTGGCTGTCTGCGGGCTGGGCGGAAGCGCCGGCAAGTTGCCCGGGGTTCGCGGCCGCGGTGCCGATGGCAGGAGCTACCGCAAGGAGAAACGAGGTCAATGCGGCGGCAGTGACCTTCCGAGCCCGCATGGTCACGTCTCGCCGGGGGTCGGTGCGCTCGAGTTCCCGGTGTTCGTGTCGCGGTTCATGTCCTCGATGAGGCGGGTGGCGATGGCGGCGAGTTTGCGTTCGTCCGCGTAGGCGAGTCGGGACGGTAATTCGCTCAGCGGCACCCAGGCGACTTCGGTGACCTCGAGGTCCTCGTCCGAGAGTTCGCCACCGAGGAATCGGAGGAGGTAGTGATGGACGGTCTTGTGGACGCGTCGGCCCTCGGTGACGAACCAGTAGTCGATGCTGCCCAGCGACGCCAGGACGGTACCGCGAATGCCGGTTTCCTCGGCCACCTCGCGCATCGCCGTCTGTTCGGCGGTTTCGCCTTGCTCGATGTGTCCCTTGGGCAGGGACCAGAGCAGGCGTCCGCGGCGATCGGTGCGTCCGATCAGGGCGGCGCAGCGGGTGGCGGGCGGTCCGTCGAGGCCGTCGACCACCAGGCCCCCTGCCGAGGTTTCCCGGACGGTCCGCAGTTTGGGTGCATCGGTGTCGGCGCGTGTCTGACGCCGCCGCGGGTTGCGGCGACTCCTGTTCGATCGTTCGGCAGCAGACACCCGATCCATACTAGTTGCCCATGCGCACTCTTCCGTCGTGCCGCACCGCGCCCGACGGCCGAGACAATCGTGTTCCCGCTGCGCCAGTAGGCTCTTTCACCGTGGCCGATCAGTCCCTGTCTTCCGTTTCCGCCGAGCAGACCGATGCCCGACGGGAAAGATTGCTGGCCGCAGCAGCGGTGACCCTGCGTGAGCTCGCTCCGGTTCTGACTCCGCTCGGCGCTCTGTTCGCGGCCGCCGGGCACGAGCTGTACCTCGTCGGCGGATCGGTGCGTGACGCGGTGCTCGGCCGCCTCGGCACCGATCTGGATTTCACCACCGACGCCCGGCCCGAGGACGTTCAGGCGATGCTGACGGGCTGGGCCGATCATCAGTGGGATACCGGCATCGCGTTCGGCACGATCAGTGCGGCCAAGGAGGGCCAGCAGATCGAGATCACCACCTACCGCACCGATTCGTACGACCAGGTCTCCCGTAATCCCGAGGTGCAGTACGGCAACAGCCTCGACGAGGATCTCGTTCGACGCGATTTCACGGTCAACGCGATGGCCGTCCGCCTCGGAGCCGACGGTGCCCAGGAGTTCGTCGATCCGCTCGGTGGCATGGATGCGTTGCTCGAGGGTGTGCTGGACACTCCGTCGGCACCGGAGATCTCGTTCGGTGACGATCCCCTGCGGATGCTGCGGGCCGCGCGCTTCGTCTCCCAGTTGGGATTCACGCTGATGCCTCGGGTGCACCGGGCCATCGAGGACATGGCGGACCAGATCGACCGCATCACCGCCGAGCGGATCCAGGTGGAACTGGACAAACTGATACTCGGCGCACACCCGATCGACGGCATCGACGTGATGTGCGAAACGGGCTTGGCGCAGCGGATCATTCCCGAGGTGCCCGACATGAAGCTCGAGATCGACGAGCACCACCAGCACAAGGACGTGTACTGGCACTCGCTGACCGTGCTGAAGCAGGCGATCGATCTCGAGGACGGCGATCCTGATCTCGTATTGCGTTGGGCCGCATTGCTACACGACATCGGCAAGCCCGACACCAAGCGCAACGAGCCGGGCGGCGGGGTGAGCTTCCATCATCACGAGGTGGTCGGGGCCAAGATGGTGCGAAAGCGGATGCGCGCCTTGAAGTATTCGAAGAAAATGATCGAGGACGTCTCGCATCTGGTGTTTCTGCATCTGCGTTTCCACGGCTACGGTAAAGGCCAGTGGACCGACTCCGCCGTCCGCCGCTACGCCACCGACGCCGGCGAGCTACTTCCCAAGCTGCACAAGCTGGTTCGAGCCGATTCGACCACCAGGAACAAGCGTCGTGCGGCTGCCCTACAAGCCACCTACGACGATCTCGAGGAGCGGATCGCCCGTATCGCCGAGCAGGAGGACCTCGCGCGGGTACGCCCCGACCTCGACGGCAACGCGATCATGGAATTGCTGAACATCCCCGCCGGACCCGACGTGGGCAAGGCATGGAAGTTCCTGAAAGAACTGCGGCTCGATCGCGGCCCGCTCTCTCGCGAGGACGCCGAGGCCGCGCTGCTCGAGTGGTGGCCCACGCACTAGCTCGTCCCGCGCACGTGCACGAAACTTCGTAGCCCACTACGGGTTTCCGCTCACGATGAGCGCACACGTCAGCGCGGTGCGCGCCTGACGTTCAGCACCCCTGCGACCAGGCCGAGAGCGTAGATACCTGCCCCGGCGAACACCAGGATGCGGGCGGTGGGGTCCTGGCTCAGATCGGTGGTGTCGGGGCCGACGGCGAATGCCGCAGCGGTCAGAGCGCCGACGAACGCGATGTTGAACACGGTGTCCTGCAACGCGAAGACGCGTCCGCGATGGGCGTCGTCGATCTCGATCTGCATGGCCGCGTCTCCACTGAGTTTAACGGTCTGACCGGCGATACCCAGGAGGAAGGCGCCGATCAACACGCTGGTCTGCGTCAGGCCCGAGACGGCACCGAGCTGCGCCGCGATGGCGAGGATCAGGGCCGTGGCGATCGTGGGGGTGCGCCCGAACCGGGGGACGACGAAGGGAGTGATGACCGCGGCGAGGAACATGCCCGCGGCCGTCGCGCCGACGGCGATACCGAAGCCCGCGAGCCCGCCGGGAAGGGAGCTGTTCGCCTCTTCGCGCAGTATCAGCACCATGATCAGCGTGTTGACTCCGAACACGACGCGATGCGCGCCGATACCGATCATCGCGGCCGTGACGCCGGGTGAACGCCACACGGCGAGGGCACCCGATTTGAGCCCGGCCGCAACATCTTTCATCGGATCGTTCGTGCCGCTGTCGACGCCCGGTCCGAGTGAACGTGGCTCGAACCGGGCCGCCGCGACCGCGCCGACGATCGAGCCGGTGGCAGCGACGCCGACAGCGACACCCGAGCCGAGATCGCCGGCCCCGACGACCCCGATGACGGCAACGGCGAGACCGGCACCGGCTGCCGCGAAACCGGACCCGACGGTGGCCAGCACGGAGTTCATCGGAACCAACCACGACTGCCGAACCACGTGCGGCAGCGAGGCCGAAGCGCCGGCCAGGACGAATCTGCTGAGCCCGACGGTGGCCAGCGCCAACAGCAGCAGCGGTGTTGCGGATACGCCCGCAGTCAACAGGATTGCCGTCGCGACGATCAGGACGATGCGAACGACGTTGGCCCACAACAGGACCGATCGTCGGTCCCAGCGATCGAGCAGGGCACCGGCAAAAGGACCGACCAGCGAGTACGGCACGAGCAGCACAGCGAATCCGGCTGCGATCTCGGCCGGATTCGTCGCGCGCTCGGGATTGAACAGGATCGCACCGCTCAAAGCCGCCTGGAAGAGCCCGTCGCCGAACTGTCCGGCGAACCGCACGGTGGTGAGCTTGCCGACTCCCGGGGACTGCCGTAGCCGGGTGCGGAAGGAGGCGTCGTTCACCGAGGGGACTCTAGTGGCCGCCGACCACCGCCGGAACCGCAGCCTTCCACCAGTCGATCGTGGCGGCGGTCCCGTCGGCGAGAGGCGTGGGTACGAGGCCGAGGACACGCTCGCTGCGGCTCGAGTCGAGGATGTAGGGGTAGCGGAACTGGTAGAGGGTGTCTCCCAGTTCCTTCATCGGCCCGGGAATCACACCGAGTGCCCGCATGATCCAGGGTGGTACGAAGCCGACCTTCGGCATCGGCATTCGAGCTGCCGCCGCGTACATTTCGACCATCTTCCGCTGGGACACTGCCGGCGCGGTAGGCGCGTGCAGAACGGTGTTCCATGTGGACGGGTTCGCGGCTGCTGCGATCATCGCCGCTGCGAAGTCGGGCACATAAGTGAACGAGTGCGGCAGATCGGCGGCACCGATCAGGCGAATCGTCTTACCGCTGAAGATGTTGGCGATCACCCGATCTCCCATGTGCGAGGTCAACACCCGTGGACCGTAGAAGTCGGATGCGGCGACGCTGACGGTCGGGGTCGCGTGGCGATCACGGGCCGCCAGCAACTGGGTCCGCACACCGAGTTTCCGGAATGTCGCCGTGCGAGGTGCATCCTCGCGAATGGGTCCGTCGATTCGGCCGTAGGCGTAGAGGCTTTCGGGAAACGCGACGATCGTGCCGGCGGCCGCGTCGAGCACCCGCTTTTCCATTGCTTCGAGCTTGTCCCGCCAGACCGTGTTGTCGTAGGCGACGTGAGCGCAGTGGTAGACGGCGGTGGCGCCGGCCAGGTGCGGACCCAGGTCGTCGGATTCGATGTCCACCGACCGTCGCTCGATCATCGGGTGCTCGGGTCCACTGCCGGATCGGGTGAGCACGCGAACCGAATGGCCCAGTGCTGCAAGCTGTTCGGCGACGGACCAGCCGACTGGCCCGGCTCCGGTGACGACGTGAAGTTCTGACACTGGCTACTCCGATTCTGTGAACGAGAGCGGTGCTCTCTGTTGTTACGAGTGTGCACCTCCGCCATCCAAAAAGCAAGAGCACTGCTCTCTAAGCAGAGCGCCAGTTACAGTGACGTGCATGGCGAGCACCCCCCGCACCCGAGCCCGCGCGCAGACGCTGGCAGACATCACCCGCATCGGCCGGGACCATCTGGCTGCAGACGGCGCGGCCGCCCTGTCGCTGCGTGCGGTGGCGAGAGACCTCGGAGTCGTGTCCTCTGCGGTGTATCGATACGTCGCGAGCCGGGACGAGCTGCTGACGCTGCTCGTCGTCGACGCCTACACCGAACTCGGGGACATCGTCGACGCAGAAGTGGACGCCGCCGAGGGCCCCAGAGAGAAATTTCTGGCACTCGGACGAAGCGTGCGGCAGTGGGGATTGCGAGAACCGTCGCGTTACGCACTGCTGTTCGGCAGCCCGGTCCCCGGCTACCACGCCCCCGCGGAGCAGACGACCGGGCCGGGCACGCGCGTGATCACCACGTTGGTCCGAATCATCGATACTGCATGGCAGGGCAGCTCGCCCGGCGTCGAGACCGAGTTGTCCGCCCCGGCGTCACTGCACGGCAGCTTCGAGGAGATCCGCCGGGAAATGGAAACGAAGCTGCCCGACGAGTTGCTGGCCCGGGGAGTGATGGTGTGGGCAGCGCTGTTCGGAGCGATCAGCTTCGATGTGTTCGATCAATACGGGGCCACGACCTTCGCCAGCCGAGACGATCTGTTCGAGTATCAATTGGGATTGTTGACGAAGATCGCGGGGCTCGAGTAAGAGAAAGGACTGGCGGCCGTGCTTGCGCTACATCCGGCGGTGCGCGGTGCCACAATGGCTAGGTGGCAGCGCATGCGGAGGAACCCGAGGACCAGACGGCGTCGGCCTTGCGCGATGTTCGGCCGGGCAGTCTGTTGGTGTCGTCGATCGAGCTGACCGAGCCCACATTTCGTCGCACCGTCATCTACATCATCGAACACAACGACGCCGGAAGTCTCGGCGTCGTCATCAACCGTCCCAGTGAGACGGCCGTGCAGAACGTTCTTCCCGACTGGTCCGACCTCGCCGCCAAGCCGCAGGCGCTGTACGTCGGTGGTCCGGTCAAACGCGATTCGGCCCTGTGCCTGGCCACGCTGCGGACGGGGGTGTCGATCGACGGTGTTCCCGGATTGCGCCGCGTCGACGGCCGAGTGGTGATGGTCGATCTCGATTCCGATCCCGCCGACATCGGCCCACTGGTCGAGGGTGTGCGGGTGTTCGCCGGCTACTCGGGCTGGACGTTCGGTCAACTCGAAGGCGAACTCGACCGCGAGGATTGGATGGTGTTGTCCGCCTTGCCATCCGATGTGATCGGCCCGCCTCGCATCGACCTGTGGGCACACGTATTGCGTCGTCAGCCGATGCCGCTGGCACTGCTGGCATCTCATCCGATGGACGTCGACCGCAACTGAGAGCGGCTCCGCCGCACGTGCACGGAACCTCGTAGCAGGGGTCGAGCTTCCATTCACGACGACGATGTACCCACTGCGTCTACTCCGCGACGCTGCCCACCGGGTTCGGTTCCGTTCTTCGCGCGAAATGCTGAGCGATCACCGTGCACACCATCAGCTGAATCTGGTGGAACAGCAACAGCGGCAGCACGATCAGGCCGACGGGTTGTCCGATGAACAGCACTGCGGCCATGGGCAATCCACTGGCCAGGCTCTTCTTCGATCCACAGAACAGCAGCACCAGTCGGTCCTCGAGAGCGAAGCCGAGCAGCTTGCCGGTGTACCAGGTGATCGTCAGCACGAGGGCGAGCAACACCACGCACACTCCGACGAGAACGGCGATCCGCCACAGAGCAACCGAGGACCACACGTTCTGGTTCATCGACGCGCTGAACGCGGCGAAGACGACAAGAAGGATCGAGCCTCGGTCGACGAGCTTCGTCGGTGCGCTGTGTCGGGTGAGCCACCCCGTCACCCAGGGCCGGATCAACTGTCCGACGGCGAAGGGAAGCAGCAGTTGCAGGCAGATGTCGACGATCGAGGAGGGGTCGATGCGGACCGAACCGGTAGTGGTCATCAAGGCGATCACCAGTAGCGGTGTGACGAACACTCCGAGGATGTTGGAGAACGACGCGCTCACCACGGCCCCGGCGACGTTGCCGCGGGCGATGGAGGTGAAGGCGATCGAGGACTGCACCGTGGAGGGAACCAGGCAGAGGAACAGCATGCCGGTGTAGAGGTCGTCGCTGATCAAACCGGGTTCGAGGATCCGCAGAGCCAGACCGAGCGCGGGGAACAGCAGATAGGTCGACGCGAGGATCACCGAGTGCAGACGCCAATGCTTCAGACCGGTCCACGCGTCCCGCGGCGACAGGCGAGCACCGTAGATCAGAAACAGCAGCGCGATGGCGATCTTGGTGACCCAGCTCAGTACGTCCTCGGCCGTGCCCGTTGCCGGGAACAGGCTCGCCAGCACCGCCACGGCGAAGATGCCCAACAGGAAGGGATCCAGCAGGGTATCCCGCAACAACTTCACTCGGCCGACTCAATCCACCGTTGTACTGCGCGTGCGGGCGGTCAACGTGTTCAGAGTTCCCGCGATCGTCTCGGCGTGGGCGGATCCGATGGTGAGCCGGTCCCCGTTGGCGAACGTGACGAAGGCCGCGGGACCGGACTCGGTTGCCACGGCGTAGTTCCCGCGCCCCTTGGCCCGCAGCCCCCACCCGCCGAAGTCCTTACCCGGGTCGACGGTCCGCACCGAGGCACCGGTGATCTCGTCGATGTCGTAGTCGAACGCCGCCATGCCCAGGCTGGAGACGTACAGGCCGTCGCTGTCGATGTGCACCGTGAATCGCAGCAGCGACAGAGTCAGGATGGTCAGTGGTACGAACAGAAAGACCGGCCATGGCGAGCTGGTCAGGTAGCACGTCAGGGCGGCTCCGGCCAGAGAGATCGCGACGACGGTGATGCCGGCGACACGACTGGCACCGACCGAGACCACCAGGGGTAGCTCGGGACTGCAACGCGGGAGATCGCCATGCGGCGGCGACGTGGCGTCGACGCGTTCGCGGTGGTCCCGCAGCGTGGACGCACCGAACAATCCGGCGGCGAATCCGACGACGGTGCCCACGGCAATTGCCCAGCCGGGGATGGTGACGCTCTGCCCGGACGCCAGGTCCAGCTCTCGCGTCAGTGTCGCGATCTGCAGAACACCGATCATGCCGACGACGGTCAGCCCGATGATCAGCATCGTGCGACGCATGATGAGCAGCACCCGAGCCAACGATGCGACCGCACTGCAGCCGCCGCCTGCGAGCACGATGACGATGGCCAGTGTCCAGGAACTGGAGAGCGGATTCGAGAAATCGTCCGGCTCGGTACCGCTGAAATGTGTGGCGACCTCGTCCGGCAGTCGGCTCTGCCACACGTAGGCGAGGACCAACCCGAGTGCGGCGACCGCGATGGGAACGGCGACGCCGAAGACCACTCCGGCGGGGTCGAACGTGCGTGACGCTCTGGTTTTCATCTGCTCAGCTCGGCTGGCAGGCGTCCTTGAGGCTGCACGAGATGCACGAGTGTCCGCATCCGTCCGCCTCGGCGGGCTTGGGAACGGCCGCTGCGGCGCGTGCCCCGATGGATCCGCCGGCCGCCGCGATGAACAGGGCGGCAACGAGGGCCACGACGACGGCGACGACGGCCGACACCCCGCTCAGAGCAACCGCGGCCACCGCGCCCAGCGCCAGCACCGCAGCCGACGCGGCGGTGGTGGGCCCGGCTACACGATTGGCGAGAACGAACGTCTCGTCGTCGCGCATGGCATCGGCGGTGCGCACACCCGCGAAGCGGTTGCGCGGGAGCCGCCCCAGCAGCGACAGCGCAGCAACTGCGCCGACGACGAGGGCGAGCACGAACAACACAACCGAGACGATGACCACTTCGCCAGGATACGGCGCAGTGAGGTCCTGGTACCAGGCGGGCCGCGTCACACTTTAGGCTGGTCGACGTGACCGATTCCGTTGACGCATCCCCCGAGTCCGCCCCCGAGTACCGCTACACAGCCGAACTTGCCGGGGCCATCGAGGAGCAGTGGCAGGACCTGTGGGAGGCGCAGGGCACCTTCGACGCGCCCAACCCGGTCGGAGAGCTCGCCGGAGACGTTCCGAAAGACAAGCTGTTCGTTCAGGACATGTTCCCCTATCCGTCGGGCAGCGGGCTGCACGTCGGCCACCCCCTCGGCTACATCGCCACCGATGTCTTCGCGCGGTATCACCGCATGCAGGGACGCAATGTGTTGCACGCACTGGGCTACGATGCGTTCGGCTTGCCCGCCGAGCAGTACGCCGTGCAGACGGGTACCCACCCGCGCAGCACCACCGAGGACAACATCGCGAACATGCGACGCCAGCTGCGTCGTCTGGGGCTGGGTCACGACCGCCGACGCACCTTCTCGACCACCGACGTCGACTTCTACCACTGGACACAGTGGATCTTTCTGCAGATCTTCAACGCCTGGTTCGACGAGGACTCGGGCAAGGCGCGGCCGATCTCCGAGCTGGAGGTGGCGTTCGCCTCGGGTGAGCGCGTGCTCGACGACGGCCGAGCGTGGGATTCGCTGACCACCGGTGAACGCCGAGAGGTGATCGACGGCTTCCGTTTGGTGTACGAGTCCAACTCGATGGTCAACTGGTGCCCCGGGCTGGGGACGGTGCTGGCCAATGAAGAGGTCACCGCCGACGGACGTAGCGATCGCGGCAACTTCCCGGTCTTTCGAAAGAACTTGCGCCAGTGGATGATGCGCATCACCGCGTATTCCGATCGACTGGTCGACGACCTCGACCACCTGGATTGGCCCGAGAAGGTCAAGACCATGCAGCGCAACTGGATCGGACGCTCGCGCGGTGCGCAGGTCTCGTTCTCCGGCATCGAGGTCTTCACCACTCGCCCGGACACGCTGTTCGGCGCGACCTATGTGGTGCTCGCGCCCGAACACGAACTGGTCGACGGGATGATCGCTCCCGAGTGGCCGGCGGATGTGTCCGACAAGTGGACCGGCGGCACCGCGACTCCCGCGGAAGCCGTTGCGGCGTATCGCGCGTCGATTGCTGCGAAGTCCGACCTGGAGCGACAGGAGAACAAGGAGAAGACCGGCGTCTTCATCGGTGCGTACGCCGAGAACCCCGTCAACGGCGAGCAGGTGCCGGTGTTCGTCGCCGACTACGTGCTGACCGGTTACGGCACCGGTGCCATCATGGCCGTCCCGGGCCACGACGCGCGCGACTGGGAATTCGCGACGGCGTTCGATCTGCCTGTCCGCGAGGTCATTTCCGGTGGCGACGTCACCGAGGGCGCGTACACCGGTGAGGGTTCGCTGGTCAACTCCGATTTCCTCGACGGTCTACCGGTCGACGAGGCCAAGGCCGCCGTCATCGCGCGCCTGGAAGCAGAAGGCAAGGGCCGCGGCACCATTCAGTACAAGCTGCGCGATTGGCTGTTCGCTCGTCAGCGATACTGGGGCGAACCGTTCCCGATTGTCTGGGATTCCGAAGGCAACCCACACGGTCTGCCGGATTTTGCTCTGCCGGTGGAACTTCCGGAGATCGAGAACTACGCTCCCGTGTCCTTCGACCCTGACGACGCCGGCTCCGAGCCGTCGCCGCCGTTGGCCAAGGCCGATGAATGGGTCAACGTCGAGCTGGACCTGGGCGACGGGCTGCAGACCTACACCCGCGACACGAACGTGATGCCGCAGTGGGCCGGTAGCTCGTGGTATCAGCTGCGTTACGTCGACCCCACCAACTCCGAGGCCTTCACCGACCCCGAGAACGAAAAGTACTGGGTCGGACCGCGTCCGGAGATCCACGGGCCCAACGATCCGGGCGGCGTCGATCTCTACGTGGGTGGCGTCGAGCATGCGGTGTTGCACCTGCTGTACTCACGCTTCTGGCACAAGGTGCTCTTCGATCTGGGTCACGTCAGCTCGAGCGAGCCGTACCGCCGGCTGTACAACCAGGGCTACATCCAGGCCTACGCGTTCACCGATGCGCGCGGGGTCTACGTGCCCGCGGCCGACGTGGTCGAACGCGACGGCGGCTACTTCTATCAGGATCAGCCCGTCAACCGCGAGTACGGCAAAATGGGTAAGTCTCTGAAGAACTCGGTCTCCCCCGACGAGATCTTCGCCAAGTACGGTGCCGACACTCTGCGCTTCTACGAAATGTCGATGGGCCCACTGGATACCTCGCGGCCGTGGGCGACGAAGGACGTCGTCGGTGCACAGCGATTCCTCCAGCGCGTCTGGCGACTGGTGCTCGACGAGGTGACCGGCGCGGTGCGGGTCACCGACGCCAAGCCCACCGAGGACACGCTGCGGGTACTCAACCGGGTGATCGACGGTGTGCATGCGGATTACGCTGCGCTGCGCGACAATACGGCCGGTGCCAAGCTCATCGAGCTGACCAACCACATCACCAAGGCCTACCCCGACGGTGCCCCGCGCGGGGTCGTCGAGCCGCTGATTCTGATGCTCGCTCCCCTGGCTCCGCACTTGTCCGAGGAGCTGTGGGGCAAGCTGGGCCACGAGAAGTCGTTGGCGCACGGGCCTTTCCCGCGCGCGGAGAAGAAGTGGCTGGTTGCCGATACCGTCGACTACCCCATTCAGGTCAACGGCAAGGTGCGCAGTCGCATCACCGTCTCGGCCGATGCGACGAAGGACGACGTCGAGAAGACGGCATTGGCGGACGAGAAGATCGTGGCTCTGCTCGACGGCAAGGCCCCGACCAAGATCATCGTCATCCCCGGTCGCATGGTGAACATCGTTCTGAAGTAGCCCCCGCCCCGGCCGAACTCGAAGTTATGGATGGAAATCCGGCGATTTCCGTCCATAACTTCGAGCTCGACGCGGCTCAGATGGCTCCCAGATCTGCCGACAGCCAATGTTCCGGTTGCAGGTAGAACACCACGTTCTCCTCGTGTTCGCTGTTCGCCATCTCGAGATACCCGTCGACCTTCTCGGGCGGGAGGTAGCGCGCTGCCATGGCGCGCAAGAGCTCAGGACTGCCCGGCTCTTCCCGCGCCACCGGTCCCTCGACACTGACGTAGCGAATCGTCGGATCGGATTGCTCGATCATCAAGGTGAATCGCCCTGCGGCTCTGATCAATCGAGCCTTCTTCGATGTCTTACCGGTCAGCACCCAGGCCTCACCGCCAGGGGTGTAGTCGTACCAGATCGGGACCGTCAGCGGGCCACGATCCGGTCCGGCTGCCACCGACATGGCGGCGATGTGCGATTCGGCCAGATACTCTTCGCGTTCTGTCTTCGACAGTGCCATGCACCAACCGTAAGACTTCTCGGGGCGAAGTTCCAGACCAGTTGTGGCGGAAACTTCGACGCGTCACCTGCCCCGAGAGCTGGAACTGAGTGCGCGAGGAAAGACCCCGGGCTCTCCGGTAGTCGGCGGAGTGGTTCGTCGCGCGATGGAGTCGACTATCTCTCCCGATCGAACGGCGATGTTGGACAGCAGAGAGGACGTCAAGCCATGGGTGTCCTCTGTTCCGCCTTGTAGGTAGATGCTGCCGGCGGTCGTTGTCGCAGTGCGCAATCGGTAATCTCGGCCTACTCTTACGTCGTCCCCGTGATTGTTTCGGTGTAGCGGCCCGAGAATGGAGGGCAGGTCCATGGGGGTGAATCCGGTGGCGTAGACGACTGCGTCGACGTCGAGTTCCTGTGTTGCCCCGGTCGGCCTGTGTTCGATCGTTACCCGAACGCCGTCGTCGCTGTCGTCGGCGGCCAGGACTCCTGATGCGCCGTGCACGAAGAGCCGTCGTGAGTTGCTCACACGCTCGGCGTATTCGATCGAGTACAGCTCCTCGATCAACGGTAGGTCGACGGCCGAGTAGTTGGTGCCGCGGTGGTAATCGAGAAGCTTCTTCCTCAGTGCGACGGGCGAATTGTAGTAGTCGTCGACTGCGCCGGGGTCGAAGATGCGGTTGGCATAGGGGCTGTCGTCGGACGGGGAGTATCCGTACTTGCCGAACACGGCGTGGACCTCGGCTCGCGGGTACGCCTTGTGCAAGTAGGACGCGACCTCGGCTGCGCTCTGCCCTGCACCGACCACGACGAATCGATTGTGGTCGGTCGACGGTAGTTCCTGCAGGTCGAACAGCAGGTTGTGATTGTGGAACTGCCGCGAGCTGGGCTGCACGCCCGGGGGTAGCTTTGCGGTCAGCCCGCCTGCCAATACGATGTTTCTGGCGTTCAGGGTGGAGAGGTGACCGTCGCGTTCGGTGTCGATCCTGAAATGGTCGCCCTGATCGTGGATCCGCGTGGCCACGGTGCCGTATCGGACGTCGGCGTCCACCTTGTTCACGGCCCACTCCAGGTAGTCGTGGAATTCGATCCTCGTCGGGAAGAACGTCTGATGATTGACGAAGTGATGCAGCCGCCCCATCTCCTGTAGGTAGTTCAGGAAAGTGAACTCGCTGGTCGCGTTGCGCTGCAAGGCAAGGTCTTTGAGGAAGGAAATCTGCATGGTGGTTCCGGGGATGAGCATCCCCGGGTGCCAACCGAATCGAGGTTTGGACTCGACGAACGCAGCCATGATTTCCGTTGCATGAGTCGAGTTGTGTTCGTGCAACGCGATGGCGAGGCCGAGGTTGGACGGTCCGTACCCGATCCCCACGACGTCGAGTATCGAGTTGCAGCTACTGCCTTCGCGAGTGTTGGTTTCGTCTTCGAGCTGGCGTGTCATCGAACTCCGTCATCCTGTTCGAGCACGGGCTACAGCCCGTGCACCGTGTAGTTTTCCGTCGATTCCGCTGCTGTGCGAGCCCTACTGTGCGAGCCACTGTGCGCACCGACCTGACATGTAGATGATGCTAGGCTAGCCTAACTATCGGCCCGGGGGAACTGCCAGAGTTCGCAACGCACCCTCGACAGCCGCTTACATGATGAGGCGCATACCAATTCGCCGAAGTAGAGACACGGAGACGAGCCAATGCGGGTAGTCCTGTTCGGTTACCAGACATGGGGTCACAAGACCTTGGAGACCCTGGTGAAGTCGCACCACGACGTCGTCGGGGTGGTGACACATCCCGTCAGCGATCAAGCGTACGAAAGCATTTGGTCCGATTCCGTCGAGGAGCTCGCTCGGAATCACGGCGTCGAGGTGCACCTGGCCAAGCGTCCCGACGAGGCGATGATCGAACAACTGCGGCAGTGGGCACCGGACATCATCGTCGCGAACAACTGGCGCACCTGGTTGCCTCCGGAAATCTTCGCACTGCCGCCGCACGGAACACTGAACCTGCACGATTCGCTGCTGCCCGCATTCACCGGATTCTCGCCGGTGATCTGGGCGTTGATCAGCGGTGCCGCCGAGACGGGGCTCACTGCACATCGGATGGACGGTGAACTCGACACCGGCGACATCATCACGTCGCGGGCAGTACCGATCGGGTCGACCGACACTGCCACCGAGCTCGTCCAGGCCACGATCGAGCTGATCCCCGAGGTGTTGTCGGAAGCACTGGACAGTATCGAAAACGGCACGGCCACATGGACGCCGCAGGATCTGTCGAAACGGACCTTCTTTCACAAACGGCACGAATCGGACAGCTGCATCGACTGGACATGGTCGGCCGAGGATCTGGACAGGCTGGTTCGTGCGATGTCCGACCCTTACCCCAACGCATACACCTTCCACGCAGGCCGACGCCTCCGCATCATCGGGGCCCACGTCTCGGACGGCATCTACGGCGGAACGCCGGGCCGGATCTTCATCAAGGAAGGCACGGGCATGGTGATCGTCTGTGGCCCCGACGCCCACCGCGGTACCAACCACGGACTTGTCATCGACCGAGTGCGCACAGAAGGTGGGGACGATGTCGATGCGCTCGACTATTTCGTGACCGGCGGTGGCTATCTCACGCCCACGGCGTGAGAGCGGCTATGGGTCAGAACATGACCGGCGGGCGCATCGTTCGTCGAACCCTGACGCGCAACAAGCGCAAGGTGAGCATCGGAACGGTGCTGATCTGTATTCATCAGCTCGCCGAGACGGCTGTTCCGATCACCTTGGGGTGGATCATCGACTCGGCGATCGCGTCGGGCGATGTCCCGTGGTTCGTCGGGTCCATCCTGGCACTCGCAGCGTTGTTTCTCTGTCTGACAACGGCTTACCAGTTCGGTATGCGGTTTCTGAATGTCGCGTTGCAACACGAGGCGCACCGCATCCGGATGGAGGTCACCGGTCGCATCCTCGATCCGCGGGGCCTGGATACAACTCTGCGCAGTGGTGAATTACTGACCATCTCGAGTACCGATGCCGAACAGTCGGCGTGGTTCCTGGATCTGTTCCCGCGCATCGCTGCGGCAACGACAGCGGTGGTTGCCACCGCCGTCGCGCTGATGGTCATCGATGTGCCGCTGGGGTTGGCGATCTTCGTCGGTACGCCGATCTTCGTTGCCGTGCTTCAGCTGGTCGCACCGCGCGTGACCCGGAGAGCGGCCGAGCAACAGCGGACGGTGGCCGAGGCGACTGCACTGGCCACCGACCTCGTCAGTGGGCATCGGTCGATCGAAGGTATCGGCGCGGAAACCGAAGCGGCGACGCGTTATCGGCGTGCGAGCAAAACAGCCCTCGACGCAGCACTGCAGACGGCACGATCGCTGGCGACACAATTGGGTATCACCACCGGTGTCAGCGCGGTGGTCGCGGCGACCGTCGCCGGACTCGCCGGCTACTTCGCTCTCACCGGACGAATCTCCGTGGGCGAATTGATCGCCGTCGTGGGTCTGGCGCAGTTCCTCATCGAGCCGTTGGGTGTGCTGTCCTCGACCCCCGCAATCATCGCCCGCGCCCGGGCGTCGGCCGATCGCGTCGCCCTGGTACTCGGGGCGGGGCGCATCCTGAACCACGGCACCCAGCGCATCACCGGGCAGCGACTCGATCTCGGTTTTCGCGGTGTCGCACACCGATCACTGCAGGGGATCGACCTCGACATTTCCGCAGGGGAGATCGTGGGCATTCTGGCGCACGCGCCCGAGGACGCGGAGTCGATCGTGGCCGTCCTGTCCGGCCAGGTATCACCCGCTGATATCGCCGGCGATGTGCTGCTCGCCGGTACCCCCACCCGGGACATCGAGCTCGCCGAGGTTCGGGCGGCGATCGTCGTCGAGCCGCATGTCTCGGACCTGTTCGCAGATACCGTGAAGAACAACATCACCGCTGGACGTGGGCATACGGACCACACGCTCGCCGAAGCACTCCGCGCTTCGGGTGCAGAGCAGATAATCTCCAGTCACGCAGACGGACTCGAACAGCGACTGACCGAGCGTGGGGCGAATCTGTCCGGGGGTCAACGGCAACGGATCGCTCTGGCCCGCGCGCTGTTCGCCGAACCCCCCGTACTGGTGTTGCACGAGCCCACCACTGCAGTCGATTCGGTCACCGAACACGCCGTTGCTCGGGGTATCGCAGCGCTTCGTCACGGGCCGAACGTGCAGAGCTCGAAGACGACGATCATCGTCACCAGCAGTCCGGCTCTGCTGTCCGTCGCCGATCGGGTCGTGGTGCTGCGTGACGGCCGAATCGTGGCGGACGCAACCCATTCCGTGCTCCTCGAACGGGCCGACGACTACGCCGAGGCGGTGCTGCGATGACCGACGACATTCGTCTACCGATCGCCACCGCAAGGCAGTCGTGGTCGTGGTTGCGTGAACAACTCTCGGCCCGGCCCGGCCTCGTCGCCGTCACTCCCCTGGTCGGCATCGTGTCCGCTGTCTCGGCTCTCGCTCCGATCCTGATTCTCGGACGCCTTGTCGACGAGGTCGTCGCCGGCGCGCCGGCCGGTCGGATCGTGCTCGTGATCGTTCTGGTCATGATCGCAGCGGTTGTCAACGGGGTGTTCGCCGGATCGATGGCATACCTCGTGGCAAAACTGGGCGAAGGCGTGGTGGCGGATCTCCGCGAACTGGTGGTCGGCCGGGTTCTCACCCTTCCCACCCGCACGGTCGAACGCGCTGGACGCGGAGATGTCCTCTCGCGCATCAGCGATGACGTTTCTCAGGTGACGCGCGCCGTCGCCGGGGTGCTGCCCGCGGTACTGAACGCTGCACTGCTGATCGCGGTATCGGTGGTCACCATGTACGGAATCGACTGGCGTCTCGGGATTGCAGGCTGCCTGGCATTGCCGTTGTACGTCAGTGCACTTCGGTGGTATCTACCGCGCAGCGGCCCTCTCTACGCGGCCGAACGCGCCGCGATGGGTGATCGCTCCCAAGCGCTGATCAGCAACATCCAAGGCGCACGCACGGTGCGTGCGTACCGCCGCGAAGACGACGCGATTGCAACGGTGGAGCGGGAGTCCGAACGAGCCAGGGACTTCTCGATCGCGACGTTCACGCTGCTGACTCGCTTCGTCGGTAAGGAGAACCGTGCGGAACTGGTGGGCTTGACCATCATCTTGTCCACCGGATTCGTTTTGGTGCGAGGCGATCTCGTAACGCTGGGTGCGGTCACCGCGGCAACATTGATGTTCCACCGCCTGTTCAATCCGCTCGGCACGGTGCTGTTCCTGTTCGACGACATCCAGTCGGCCGGTGCCAGCCTCAACCGATTGGTCGGCGTGGTGAACATGGAGCCGACGCGGTCGGACGGTACCGATGCCGAGCCGCGCGATGCAACGTTGGAGTTGTCCGACGTCACGTTCGCGTACGCCACCGGCGGCGAGGTTCTGCACGGGGTCACCATCACCGTTCCCCCGGGGCGGACGACGGCGGTGGTCGGTTCGACCGGTGCCGGAAAGACGACTGCCGCGCTTCTCGCGGCGGGCTCCCTCGAACCGGACAGCGGGTCGGTCACGTTGGGCGGCATACCGTTACGGGAGCTGGGTGCCGACCGACTGCGACGGCACATAGCGATTCTGTCGCAGGACGTGCACGTCAGTGCCGGACCTCTCGCCGACGACCTGCGGCTGGCGGACCCGGATGCCCCCGACGCAGATCTGTGGGACGCCCTCACTCGTGTCCGCGCCGCCGACTGGGTCCGAGGTCTCCCGGACGGGCTCGAGACCCGCATCGGGGAGAACGGCCATCCACTCAGCGCCGCCCAGGGGCAGCAGCTGGCGCTCGCCAGACTGGTGTTGTCCGATCCACCCGTCGCAATTCTCGACGAAGCAACCGCGGAGGCCGGCAGCAGCGGAGCCCGCATGCTCGAAGAAGCCGCAGCAGCAGCGACCGAAGGCCGGACCACGGTCATCGTGGCGCACAGGCTGACGCAGGCCGCATCCGCCGACACGATCGTGGTACTCGAGCACGGACGAGTCGTGGAGTCCGGCACCCACTCCGACCTCGTGACCGCAGACGGCCGGTACGCACGCCTGTGGTCGGCATGGACAGGCGCACCAGATGTCGAGTAGGCACGCCCACGACAAGGAGACCCCGATGACCATGCTCGACGCACCGCGAATCACCCCCGCGCAGAGAGCCGTCTGGACCGCCACTCAGATCGACGGCGGGGAGAACACCTACGCGTTGGCCTGGCGTCTCGAGCTTCCCAGGGCGATCGACCACGACCGTTTTCGCAGTGCGCTCCGAGACACCATCGCCGGACTTCCGCAGCTCGATCGCGCGATCACACCGTCGTCGGACGGCGATCTCGACCTCGTCGACGCGGTACCCGGACGCGTCGCGACCCGCACGACAACGGGGTCGGAGACCGACATCGACGCACTGGTTGCCGACGCTCGATCGCAGATCGGGTCGCCGGACATCGGGCCGATGCATCACCACATCGTCGCCGCAGCCGACGACGGACGGCTGTGGTGGATTCAGGCCTACCATCACGTCGTGATCGACGGCCTGTCGGTCACCGCACTCACCGAACGAGTCGCCGACGCGTACAACGGTATTCGGAGCGACCGATCGAACCGTTCACGACCGGCGGCGGCGTCGCCGCGCGAGGACCGACACTACTGGGATGCAGTGGTCGAGAGCCTAACCGACGATCAGGGCCTGCTCGAACACACGGGGCTGTCCGTATCCCACGCATCGGTCGACCTACCGGAGAACATCGTCGAGCGAGTACTCGCGTCGGCCGAGCGATCGAAAACATCTCCGCGTCGCGCTCTCGTCGGTCTGCTCAGCGCCTACGCCGCAACGACCAGACAAACAGGGCGGCAATCCATTCGGTTGGCCATAGGCGGTCATGCACCAGGGGATACGACGATCGGAATGACGTCGAGCGTCGTGCCGTTCGTGCTCGAGCACGAACGAGGCAACACTCTCGACGACGTGCTGGTCGACGTCGGCTCCACCCTGACGACGATGCAACCCCACACCGCGGTGGCACCGCAGGTGATCACAGAGTTGCTGCGGCGACACCGCGGCAACACCACCCTCGTGGCACCGGGAGTCAATGTCCTTGTGGCCGACCGTGACACGACTTTCGATGGAGAGCCAGCGCGGCTGCGGCACTGTTGGCTCGGTCCAGTTACGGACCTCGAATTGGTCGTCGAAGGCACCATCGACCGTACGCACCCCCAGCTTTCGTGGCTGGCAGTGCAAGTACGAGGTGCCAGCTCCGACAGCGAGATCCGAGCTCATGCGCACGCGTTGGCAGTGTTTCTGGACGCTGCGACCACCGCACCGCACAAGCCGATCGATTCCCTGCCTCTGGCCTCGGCGCAGCACCTGCAGATGCTCGTCGACGACGTCAACGAGACCGGTCACTGCCTCGCAGACCAGGACGTCGTGCAGATGTTCGAGTCGTGGGCGGCGCAGACGGGCGACGCGACCGCCGTCGTTGCGGGCCCGACACGACTGACCTACTCGGAGTTGAGGCGTCGGTCGAATCAACTCGCGCACGCGCTCGTGGCCGCAGGAGTCGGCTCCGAAGCGCGGGTGGCCATCGACATGACTCGGTCGGCCGAGATGGTCGTCTCCGTCATGGCCGTCCTCGCCGCGGGAGCCGCATTCGTTCCGTTCGACCCGCAGTGGCCGCAGGCTCGCAGGAACGCCGTGGTTCAAGACGCGAACATCGTGGTGGCCCTGCGCGGACCGGGTAGCTCCGCGTCCGACGGGGACACCGGGGTGCCGTCCATCGCGGTGGCCCTCGACCGGTGGGAGCACGAGAATCGGCCCGGCAGCGCGCCGTCCGGCGTGCTGCGCCACGACGCCGGCCTTGCGTACGTCATTTTCACCTCGGGTTCGACGGGTCGACCGAAAGGGGCCATGATCCGGCACGAGGCCATCGCGAGCCGGATGAGATGGCAGATCGAGCACATTCTGAAGGTGGGGCCGGGTGACGCGAGTCTGTTCAAAGCGCCATTGGCGTTCGATATTTCGATCAACGAGCTGCTGCTCCCGCTGTGCTCGGGCGGAGCCGTGGTCGTGGCGGGGCCGGGCGAGGATCGAGACCCGGCACGCCTGTTGGAGTTGATATCTCGCGAACGAGTGACGTTCGTGTATCTCGTCGCCTCCATGCTCGACGTGCTTCTCGAAACGAGTGACGGAACCGATGCGATGGCAGGAGTTCGGCACGTGTGGTGCGGCGGTGAGGTTCTCACCCCGGAACTGTTCGCTCGATTCCGATCTCGCATGAGCGGGACCCTCTATCACGGGTACGGGCCCGCCGAGGCGACCATCGGAGTTTCTCACGTGGTGTACGACGGGACCGAATCCGAGCGAATATCGACCTCGATAGGACAGCCCAATCCGGGGTGCCGGTTGTACGTGCTCGACGACCGCCTGCGGCCGCTGCCCGTGGGCATGGGCGGCGAGCTCTACGCGGCGGGTGACCTGCTCGGTCGCGGCTACGTCGGCGCATCCGACATGACAGCCGCGAGGTTCGTCGCAGATCCATTCGCTGTGGAGGTCGGCGGACGTGCCTACCGCACGGGTGACCGCGCTTGCTGGACGGACGGCGGAACGCTCGACTTCCTCGGCCGAGCCGACAACCAGGTCAAGATTCGCGGTATGCGCGTGGAGTTGGAAGAAATCGAAGCTGCCGCAGCCACGCATCCCCACGTTCGCGCCGCCGTCGTACTGGTCCATGCAGCGCAAACACCGGTGCTGTGCGGCTACGTGGTTCCGGACGGTGACGCGAATATCAACGCGAACAACCTCTCTCGCAGCGTTCTCGCGCATCTGGCCACGTTGCTCCCACAGCACATGATCCCTGCGCACCTGATGGTGCTCGACGGCTTCCCCACCACCGTCAACGGTAAGGTCGATCGCCGTGCGCTGCCTGTCCCAGATGTCGCAGGTGCGCCGTCGGGCCCGCTGAACGACGGCCAGCTGCGGTTGGCCGGCCACATCGCGACCCTGCTCGCCCGGGACTCCGGACCCGAAGCGCTGCTGGACTCGATGGGACCCGACAGCGACTTCTTCGCACTCGGCGGTGATTCGCTGGCCGCGATGCGCCTCACCACCCGGGTCAACCGGGATCTGAACGTACGGATATCGGTGCGGGCAGTGTTCGATCACCCGACCATCGCTTCGTTGTCGGCATACATCGATGCCGCCGACGCCACCGCAGCCGACGAAAATCTCGACGAGAACAGCACGATCGACGCAGATGCGCACTCCAGGCCGATGAACGCCGGTGAGCGTCGAATGTGGTTGGCGGACAGGCTCAGCGGACACCGAGGGACCTACACGGTGCCGCTGGCGTTCCGGGTCAGCGGTCCCCTCGACCTGCCCGCCCTCGAACTCGCGCTCGCCGACGTCACCACGCGGCATAGGTCACTGCGGTCGTTGTACGTCGAAAACGACGGGGCGCTGACAGTGCAGATCCTCGACCCGAGTGACCGACGGTCGTCCCCTCGCCTGCGGCATGACGTCGTGTTGTCGTCGGAGGTCGGGGATTCGATCGAACGGTTCCTACGGGCAAAATTCGATCCGGCGGAGTCCATTCCGCTGCGCGCCTGCGTGTTCACTCATGACGACGAGAAGGACGGCGCAACAGTCGCTCTGGCGGTTCATCACATCGCGACCGACGAATGGTCCGAGCCGGCACTGCTGCGTACCCTCTCCCGTGCCTATGCCGCACGCAGCGCCGGTCGACCACCGGCAGACCTGGGTACCCCGCCGGCCGACCGGGCCTCAGTGGAGGACGGCCACGGCGCCGAGATCGCCGCGTGGCGAGCACATCTGACTCCTGTTCCGCCGATACTCGAACTCCCGGGCTGGCGGCCTGCCCGCCACGCCGGTGCGCGTCCGGGACGGACAATTCGGCGCATCGTCGACGACGAGGTGGCGACGCAGCTCCGGGCCACGGCGCGTACCTGCGGAGCGAGCATGTACATGGCCACTCAGGTGGCCAGTGCGATCGCACTGCGGGCCTGCGGATCGGGTGAACAGTTCCTCACCGCGTCGCCGATGTCGATCCGATCCGCTCGGACGGGCCACGACGACGAAGTGGGTTTCTTCCTGAACACCGTGCTGCTTCGGGCGGATCTACGCGGAAACCCCACGCTACGAGAGCTGTTCGGGCGCGCGCGCGAGGAAACCCTGCACGCCCTCGCGCATTCGATGGTGCCGTACGAGGACGTCGTGGCAGCAGTGCCGGCGCTGCGGGAGCAGCCACCGGTGCGGGTGATGGTGATCCACCAACCGCACCGGGACGGCGACGGCGCGCTGGCCCTCGGCGACCTGGAGACCGACCGGCTGCCCATCGACACCGGCACGGCCAAGTACGACGTCAGTGTCACTCTGCAGGAACACGACTCGGGTCTCGGGCTCACCGTCGAGTACGCATCCGACGTCGTCGACAGCGATGCTGCCGAGGCTCTGATGCGGCGCATCGAGTCGGTGCTCGAGCGAATGCCGACATCGCTGGACCTGCCGGTCGGAGCGCTGGACCTGCTCGACGCCCAGGACCGCGCCACGCTGTCACGACTCGACGGTGCGCGACGGGACATCGACCCGAACCTGACGCTGGACAAAATCATCACGGGCACCCCGGTGGACGGCACGGCGCTGATCTTCGGAGATGGTCGTCGGCCTCTCGGCTCCGTCCTGGGCGAGGCAGCGGCATTGGCACGCTTGATCATCGAATCCGGCCATGGCCCCGAGGACGTCGTGGCGGTCGCACTCGAGCGCTCACCCCAGCTGATCGTCGCGCTCCTCGCGGTGACCTTCTCCGGTGCCGCCTATGTGCCTCTCGATCCAGCACTACCCGAAGCCCGGATTCGCTACCTCCTCGACAACTCCGGCGCCGCCGCGATCGTCACCACCGCCGATGTCGCTGCACGCCTTCCGGCCTCGGACGTGCCGCAGATCGACCTCGCCGACCCGTCGGTGACGGCGCGGCTGGCCGCGCTACCGACGCACCCCGTCGTCGACGCGGAGCGTCGGCGCCCGCTGCGCGGTGACCATCCGGCGTACGTCCTCTACACGTCCGGTTCGACCGGACGACCGAAGGGCGTCGCGGTATCGCATTCGGCCATCGTCAACCGCTTGCTCTGGGCCGCGGAGCATCACGAGATCAGCGCCTCCGACGTGTTCATGCAGAAGACCCCGGCGTCGTTCGACGTCTCGAGTTGGGAGATCTTTCTTCCGTTCGTCACCGGAACGTCGGTCGTTGTGGTCGAGGACGGGGGCCACCGAGATCCACGCCACCTGGCAGAACTCATTGCCGCGCATGGGGTGAGCGTCGTTCACTTCGTTCCGTCGATGCTCAGTGAATTCCTCACCGCCGCACAGCCGGAGCCCGGAAACGCAGTCCTGGCAGACATGCGACTGATCGTGTGCAGCGGGGAACCGTTGACGCCGCAGCACGCGCAGTCGGTGGCGGCAACGTTCCCGCGAGCGACCTTGCTGAACCTGTACGGGCCCACCGAAGCCGCCGTCGACGTCACCGCCGAGAACGTGTCGGACCGCGATCCGGTCGCAGAGCGAGTCGTCGCTATCGGTACCCCCGTGTGGAACACCCACTGCCGCATACTCGATCACAACCTCACCGAGGTGCTCCCCGGTAGCGAAGGTGACCTGTACCTCGGCGGAGTGCAACTGGCCCGGGGTTACCACCACAACGCCGCGCTGACCGCGAGCAGATTCGTGGCCGATCCCCGTGCCGAGACGCCCGGGGCCCGTCTCTATCACTCGGGCGACCGCGCCCGGCAACGGTGCGACGGCAGTATCGAGTACCTCGGCCGCACCGACGGTCAGATCAAGCTCGCCGGGCAACGCATCGAGCTGGCCGAGGTCGAGGCCGCACTGCTGGCCCATCCCGGCGTCGCGTCGAGCGCCGCGGCCCAGCAGATGACGCCCGCCGGGCCGCGACTGATCGGGTACGTCGTCGCCGAGTCCGGAAAGACGTTGCACGAGAGCGACATTCGCGCCACGATCGCCCGTGCTCTTCCCGCTGCGTGGGTTCCGGCCCACATCGCGACCCTGGAGAGAATTCCTCTGACGTCGAGTGGGAAGCTGGACCGCAACGCCCTTCCCGCTGTCGAATTCCGTGGCGACCCCGCGTCGAGTGGTGCAGCACCCACAACCGAGCGCGAGATCGCCATTCGTGCCGCCATCGCCGAGGCGCTGGGGATCGACGCCGACGCCATCGCACTCGACGACGACTTCTTCCGAATCGGCGGCGACAGCATCAGCGCAATCCGCACGGTCACCCTGGCACGCCGACGCGGTTGGCTCATCACCGAGATGCACATCTTCGACCTGCGCACCGTCGCAGCACTCGCCGAGGCTGCTCTCGAAGACGGACCCGCGAAAACGACGGCGCAGGAGGCGGTTTCCCGCGCCGACATTCCGGTACCACTGCCTGCGCTGGCCAAAGCTGCAGTGAAGTCGGGCGCGGACATCGACAACCACATCGACACGGTGCAGGCCGAGCTCCCTGCCCGGACGGATCCGACCGCATTCGACCTCGACGCAGAAGTCCGTGCGGCAGCGGCAGCGCTGATGGAATCGTTCCCCGCCTTGCGCACCCGCATCGACCGCAGCCGCCGTCGACTGTGGCGAGCTTTCGAGATAGACCTCGACACAGTGGACCTGGGAACCGTCGTGCACATCACCGACGGGAATACGGACACCAGCACGAAGGCGATCGACATCGACACCGGCCCATTGCTGCACATCCGCGTCGACGGCAACGGCACCGCAGGCTGGTCCGCACAGCTCACCGTCCATCACCTCGCACTCTCGGAGACCCTCACCGCCGCGACGGTGGCGGAGCATTTTGTCGGCACCCTCACGTCAGGAGTACACCGATGACGCACACCCAGGCCCGCAGCGGTTCGGCGTCGAGTGCACAGGAGCGGATGCTGTTTCTCGACCACATGGAAGCGGACCGCCACGCGTACACCATGCCGATCCATCTGGATCTGACGTCGGATCCGGATCTGGGCGTGCTCGCCGATGCACTGGCGGATGTGGCGACACGCCACGCCTCACTCCGCACCGTGTACGTCAACGACGGCGGCACAGTAGTGCGCCACCTCAGACCCGACGCCGCGGTCGAGGTATCAGACCGCCGAGGTGAGCCCTACCGACCCCGCACGTTCGACCTCGGTGCCGAGATCCCGTTCGCCGCCGACCTGTACGACCGCTCACGGTTGATCCTCACGGTGCACCACATCGCCGCGGACGGCGGTTCGGTGCCGATCATGCTCGACGATCTCGAGATCGCCTACGCCGCGCGGGTGCGGGGTCAGACGCCCGTGTGGGCAGCGCCCGCGGTGGACTACGCGGACTGCGCGGCCGAAAAAGATGCCGATAGGGTTGCGTCCCAGCAGTTCTGGACAAGAACACTTGCACCGTATGTGGAGCCCGTCGATCTTCCGCTCGATCATGCTCGTAGCGAAGTACCGTCGACGTCGGGTCAGATGATCGAGACCGTCCTGCCGGCGTTTCTCGCCGACGACATCGAGCAATTCTGCTCCGACAATCGCATCAGTCGGCTGATCTTCCTCCAGATCGTCGTCGCACTCGCTCTGCGTGCCCACGGCGGCGGAGACCGAATCCCTATGGGCACGGCCGTCGATACGCGGCCACCGGACGCGGTGACGGACGCGGTGGGGCTCTACGTCAACACCGTCGTGCTGCCCACCGACCTCACCGGCGACCCCACCGTGGCCGACCTGACCTCCCGGACGAGAAGCGCGACTCTCGACAGTTTCGACCATCGCGCCACCCCCTTCCACGACGTCGTCGACTGGCTTCGGCCCCGGCGCACCCCGGGGGTGCATCCGCTGTTCCAGGTGATGATCGCCGAGGTGGACACGACACCGAAGCCGGTGTCGCTGGGGCCCGTCACCGGAGTACTCCTGCCACCGGACGACGCGTCGGCGAAATTCGATCTGATTGCCGCGATCGGCCCGCGAGGACAATCGGGCCGGCTGGGTCTCGACATCGTCTACCGTCGTGAGCTGTTCGAGCACAACACTGTTCGGACGATCCTGGACGACATGACGCTGATCGCGGCACAGGTAGTAGCAGATCCGACCCTGCGTGTCTCCGAACTGCTCACCCGACCAGCGTCGTCGACCTCGGGTCACCTGCCGAGACGCGGTCGAACCAGTCCCGGCAGCTGGTCACGCACGCTCACCCTGTCCGAGCCGCAGGCCCGCCGGGCGCAGGCGGCGCTCATCGGCCTCCACCTGCGTCACGACGCGCTCGCCGGTACGTCTCTCACGGCGACGGAGGTCCTCGAGAGATCTCGAATCGTCGACAGTGACGTGGTATTCATCGATGCTGCGGGTGTCCGCGCAACCTGGATCGACGGCAGCGCCCTGCGGGTCGACTCGACTGGAACGGTGGTCGACGAGGAATCGTGGCCCTCCATCCTCGATGCGTTGACCGGTGATCGGTCCGTGGCCGATGTTGCGGTGGCTCCCGCCGAGCGGTGGGCGCTCCTCGATCACGACTTGGCACAGGACCTTTCGATCGTCGACCACGCCGAGTCGTGGCTTGACATCGTGGACGCGGCTGTGGACCTGGTCGACCGGCGCGCCGCCGGGCCGGCTCCACGACCGGTGGGGTACGGCGGTGAAAGTTCCGCGGCACTGACCACGACCGGACTTCCCGACACCGCCGCCACCCGAACGGCCGTCCTCGAGGCGGTGTACGAGGTGATGACGGACGTTCTCGGAGTCGAGTCGATGGTGGTGTGGGTCGACGAATCCGACCGCGATCGAAGTACCGAACACGGTTGCAGGACACTAGGTTCCCTTCGCCGGGGGCTACCCGTCGTGTTCGACGCCGGCACTGCGCTCGGCGCGGACGCCGACCCCGAGCACGCTGCGTCCTTTCAGGTGGCCGCGCAGCTCAGTGAACACACGCCGGGGGTGTTCGACGACCTACCCGATGCCGATCTGCACGTCCGTATCCATGTCTCGACCGTCGAGGGGTATCAGCCGGGGCAGAGCGTCTCGGAGCCTGGAATCGACATCAGGTTCCTTCGAGGCCGCAGTGGCTCGTGGTCGTGCGTCTGTTCGGTGGCCGGACTCACCGAGACCGACTCCGAGGCCGAGTTGTGTGCTGCGCGTGTAGCGACGGCCATCGCGACCAGGATGAGAACGGCGAACCCCGGTCCGAATCCTCTGATCGACAACGTCTTTGCCGACGGAGTCGATCGCAGTACCGACATGGCCGGGCTCGACACCCGCGAGCGTCGTCACGTGGAGTCGATCCTCGGGCCGCTCCAAGCGATCTATCCGACGACGTCGCTGCAGGACGGCCTCCTCTTCCATCAGCAGCTCGGTGGACAGAGTGAGAGCGTCTACGTGTCGCAGACCGTGATGCGGTTGTCCGGTTCGCTCGATACCGATCTACTGCGCGATGCCGCAGACGCTGTACTCGCGGCACACCCGCAGGTGGGTGCGGGATACGTCCAGCTCGGTGAGCGCACGGTTGCCGCCGTCCCGAGGACGGTCAGGATGCCCTGGACAACAGAGGATCTGCGCCATCTGGACGTCGATTCGGCTCGAGCAGAGATGGCACGCTTCGAGCAGCGTGAGGCCGCCGCGGGCTTCGACCCGCTGCGGCCGCCACTGGTACGGCTGGGTGTGGTGCTGCTCCCTGGCGGCGAGAGCGCGATGGTGTTCACCATCGAGCATCTCGTTCTCGACGGGTGGTCGATCTGGCGATTCCTACGGGCCATTCTGGACGAGTACACCCGGCCCGGGCAGGTCGAGACGACCTACCGAGCGTCGTACGACGACTACATGATGTGGCTGCGCACTCGCGATCGTGATGCGGGCCTGCAGATGTGGCGACGGCAGCTCGCCGGTACGCCGGGACCGACACGGCTCGCTCTTCGACACACCGCGGCAGCGGTCGATCCGGGCGGTTCGGCGGACAGTGTCTTCTACCTCGACCGTGCACTCACCCGCGAGGTGAAAGAACTCGCCGCCCAGACCGGTGTGACCGTGAGCATCGTCTACGAACTCGCATGGGCGCTGACGCTGCAGAAGTTCACCGGCCAGGACGACGTCGTGTTCGGCACTGTCGTCTCCGGGCGTCCGGCCGAAATCCCCGGCATCGACGAGCTGCTGGGTCTGCTGTTCAACACCGTGCCACTGCGGGTCCGGATCGCACCGACTCTTACTGCCCGTGACCACCTGGCCCGTATCCAGGACGAGCGTCGGCCCCTGCTGACTCATCCGTATCTCGCGCTGTCCGATCTCGAGGAATGCGCTGGGCACCGTGGATTGTTCGACACGTTGTTCGTCTTCCAGAACATTCCGGTCGTCCCGCCCGACGAACGTCTGGGACCTGATGGCGCACTTCGGGTTGTCGATCAGAGACTGAGTGACGCAACGCATTACGCAATGACGGTAGTGGTCGCGCCGGTGGAATCCGGGGCGCGGGTGCGGATGATGCACCAACGGGACGCGCTCGACGATGACCGGGCTGCGGCAGTTGCCGACACCTATCGAGCTGCGTTGGCCGCGCTGACGACAAGGCCGGACGACGCGGCGGCACGCATCGCTCTGCTCACCCCGCGCGAGCTCGCGTGGACGAAGCAACACTCGGGTGCACGCGAGGTGGCCGTACCCGAACTCACGGTGTGGGATCTGTTCGCCGCCCGCGCCGCAGACCGGCCGAGCGATCTGGCGTTGGTGGCCGGAAACGCCCGGTGGAGTTTCGCCGATCTGCACGTGCGCGCAGTGAACCTCGGTGCATTGCTGCGATCGCAGGGCGTGGTCGGAGAATCGCGAGTCATGCTCTTCCTTCCCCGTAGCGAACTGATGGTCGAGGCGCTGTTCGGTGTCTTCGCCGCCGGAGCTGCCTATGTTCCGGTCGACACGGAGATGCCCCCGGACCGCATCGAGTACATCGTGCGCGAATCGCGACCACATGTCGTTCTCACGACGAGCACGCTGGCGGCAACTCTCCCGGTCGTTACGGCCCAACAGTCCACTGCCATCATCGAACTCGATACCGACGATGTCCGCTACCGACTCGTCGAGGCCGGTGAGAAGGAGTCGACAACCGGCACGTGCACGCGGCGTCTCGACCAGCTTGCCTACATCATCTACACGTCGGGATCCACGGGTCGCCCCAAAGGCGTCGCAGTCCCCTACGGCGGGTTGACGAACATGTTCGTCAACCACCGCACGGAGATCTTCGAACCCGTCGTCGCCCGGACCGGGCATCGTCAGCTGGCGATCGCGCACACCACGTCCTTTTCGTTCGACGCATCGTGGGAGCAGCTGTTCTGGCTGTTGGAAGGGCATACCGTGCACGTCATCGACGAGCAGACGCGCCGTGATCCGGCGCTTCTCCTCGACTACTTCGACGCCGAGCGGATCGACGCCTTCGACGTCACACCGACCTACGGTGAGCATCTGGTCGACGCCGGTCTGCTGGACCGTCCACGTTGCCGGGCAATAACTTCGGAGCACGACGCCGCGCCGGGCCTGGTGTTCGTGTCGCTCGGTGGCGAGGCGGTGGGCGACCGGTTGTGGTCGAACCTTCGAGAGGCACCCGGCACCGGGGGTTACAACCTCTACGGCCCCACCGAATACACCATCAACGCACTCGGTGCCGATGTACAGGACCGGTCGACGCCGACGCTGGGGCGGCCCATCTCGAACACGACCGCACACGTACTCGACACCGCACTGCGGCAATCTGCACCCGGCGTCATCGGCGAGTTGTATCTGTCCGGTGCGGGTTTGGCCCGCGGATACGACGGACGCGCCGCGCTGACCGCAGAACGATTCGTCGCGAACCCGTTCGCCGACGACGGCTCCCGCATGTATCGAACCGGCGACCTGGTGTCGCGCGATTCGGACGGATTGATCACCTACCACGGCCGCGCCGACAACCAGGTGAAGATCAGAGGGCACCGCGTCGAAACCGGGGAGGTACAGGACGCCTTGTTACGGCTGCCCGGCATCGTGCGCGCTGCGGTGACCGTGTTCGAGCGGGCCGGTGCCGCGGAACTGTCTGCGTACGTGCTCGTCGACGACTCGTCATCGAGCATCGACACGTCCTCGGTCAAAGTCGGCCTGCGAGAACTGATTCCGACCTACATGTTCCCGGCGTCGGTGCAGGTGGTGGACAGCCTCCCGCTGACGGTCAACGGCAAACTCGACGTCGCGGCGTTGCCAGCGCCGTCGGAGAACACCGAGGCGGTCGACCGTCCGCGCGGCGACGTCGAGGCGCTGATCGCAGCCGCGGTCGAGGATGTTCTGGGTGTCGGCGAGATCGGCCGGGACGACGACTTCTTCGCCTCGGGTGGACATTCCCTCGCCGCTGTACGCCTGGCGTCGCGTCTGCGCACAGTGGACCTCGATCTCGGCGTGCGCGACATCTACGCGCACCCGACAGTGGCGGGTCTGGCACGGGCAGTGATCGACGTCGGCGGAGACAGCATGCTCGCCCCGTTGGTGGTGCTGCGCCAGGCCGGCGATCGTGCAGTGTTCTGCCTGCAGCCGGCCGGCGGTCTGAGCTGGTCCTATATCGGCGCACTGCGGTATCTCGATCCATCGATATCGGTGTACGCCATTCAGGACCCGGCCTTGCAGGGCGGCGACGACGCGATCGAGTTGACGTCGATCGAAGCACTGGTCGAGGACCATGTCATGCGGATCCGAGCCGTTCGGCCGCACGGTCCGTATCACCTGCTCGGATGGTCTTTCGGAGGCCAGCTCGCGCATGCGATCGCCGCGCAGCTGCACGAGCAGGGCGAGGTGGTGGCCTCGCTGGTACTGCTCGATTCCTACGCCGACGTCGCCGGCGCGGACACACTCGATCGGGACGAGTTGTCGGAGAACGGAATCGCGGCGGCGCAGAACAATTTTCGACGACACATGGAGAGCGATCCCTTGCTGTCGAGCTTCGCTCCCGAGGTGCAGGACCGATTGGTGCGGACGCTCGGCCGGCACCTGTCGCTGTCGATACCGCCGACGATCGGCCGCCATGCGGGCGACGCGTTGCTCATCGGAGCTTCTCGTGGAACTCCACTCGAGATGCAGCAGCGGCGAGACCGTCAGTGGCAGAACAGAATCACCGGCACCCTGGACGCGCATTCCGTCGACCTAGAACATGCGCAGCTCGGTCAGGCGCACAACTGGTCCGTGTTCGGGTGGCGCGTGGCCGAGTACATCGGGGCCCGCATCCGCTGAAACACCCCCACCTCCAGGTTGCCGAGGTGGGGTGTCCGGGTGCGACGCTGCGATCCTGTGGATCTAGACGGTCGTCTTCTCGATTGCCGCCGTCAGGTCGACGATCTGCGTGGTGTAGCTCTCGTAGTTGTTCGTCGCGTCGGTGGTCCAATCGGCGATGTTGCCCGCCTCGGCCGCTTCCACCAGAGCCCAGGTGGGACGGTCGGCCTCGAGCTCTGCCAACGGGGTCGAGTACGAACGGGTGTCCAGCAGAATGAGATTCGGCTGGTACTGACCGACGTTCTCCCAGCTCACCGGGGTGAAGGATCCCGAGTCGGCGGCGCGCGGAACATCGGACTCGAGAAGCGTCAGGCCCCAGTTCTGGTAGTCGCGTAGTTCGGGGAACTCGTCGTTGATCGCGACGTAGTACTGGTCCGACGGGGAAATGGCCATCGCGGTCAGACCCGGCTTCGCTGCGATCGCGTCCTTCAGGTCGGCGACCGCGGAGTCGTAGGCGTCCCGGTCCGCTCTGGTTTCTTCGGTATCGACGTCGGCACCGAGTTCGGTGGCGAGAGCCTCGTAGTCCTTCAGCGTCTCGGACGAGGGCTTCTGCGCGGAGACCGCGAGGAACGGTGCCACCTGTTCGAGGTTCTTGGCGAGGTCGGAGGTGTCCAGACCGAGGCCGCCGTAGGCGTCACCGGCGTACCAGCCGGTGATGATCACATCGGGGTCGAGGGCCGCCACCTGTTCGACGTCGATGTCGCCGTATGCCTGTCCCACGCTCTCGATGCCGTCGAGATCGAGGCCACGAAGGGGGATGGACGACTCGAAGGAGCTGCCGCCCCAGATTCCGATCGGCTTGATCCCCAACGGAATCAGCGCCGCAGCGGCCTGTTCGCTGGCCACGATGCGCGACGGAACTGCGTCGAGTTCGACTGTCTCCCCGCGACCGTCCACGTAGCTGAAGCCCGCTTCCGAGCCGGCCTCGTCGGACTCCGCCGGTCCGCTGTCGGAAGAAGAGCATCCGCTCAATGCCGTCACACCCACCAGGGAGAGCACGGCGAAGGCCGTTGTCAGTGTGCGCCGAGAGGCGGGAGTTCGAGTCGGTGACTTTCCGAAGATCCGCATACTTTCCCATCATCCAAGTTAGGCAACCATTGCCTTCGTTGGAAGACTATCCAATTCGAGGTGAAATCGGTGAAGTTGGTCCCCGACACCCAGGGCGGAAGCGCCCGCTCGGCGTCGAGCGTGGACAGTGGCGGGATGCCGATCGACGAGCAAGAGATTCCGGGTAGGCCCGTCGGCCGCCGAGTTGTGCTCGGCCTGGTGGCAGCGGGTGCCGCGGGCATCGTGGGCGGCGGGGCACTGCAGAACGGTCTCGCGTCCGTGCTCGGCCCACTAGGCAATCACGATCCGACGGGCTTGATCGGGCTGATTCCCGTCGGAAACAATTTTCGGTTCTATTCGGTGACGCTGGGCGCGCCGCGCAAGGACGAAAGCTCCTATTCCCTGACGGTGGGCGGTTCCGTCGACTCACCGCGGACGTTCACTCTGCAGGACCTCCGTTCTATGCCGCAGACGTCGTTGGTGCGTGACTTTCAGTGCGTCACGGGATGGCGGGTACCCGAAGTTGCTTGGAGTGGAGTGCGATTGGCCGATATTCTCGATGCCGTCGGACCCACCGCGTCGGCGAACTCGCTTCGCTTCACCTCGTTCGACGGGACCTACACGGAAAGTCTGACGCTCGAGCAGGCACGTTCGGATGACGTCATGGTTGCGCTGACCATGCTGGACGGTCCGGTGACCCACGACCACGGCGGGCCCGTTCGACTGTTCGTGGCGTCGATGTACGGCTACAAGAGCATCAAGTGGCTCGGCGGGATCGAGCTGACCGACAACGTGGTGCCGGGCTACTGGGAGAAGCGCGGATACGACATCGACGCGTACGTCGGCGAATCGAACGGGCGTCGCGATGACCCCACGGCCTGAGCTCCCCCGATTCGGGCGGGTGGAACGGTACGTCCACTGGGCTGTCGGGATCTTGGTGATCGTCTGCATCATCACCGCCGCGATCTTGTACATCGGGTCACTCGCGGTGCTCGTCGGTCATCGCCCGATCGTCGAATTCGTGCACGTGTGGTCGGGCTTCCTGCTTCCGGTTCCGCTGCTTGCCGGTGCGGTATCGAGGGGCTACCGACGGGACATGACGCGACTGAACCGATTCGTCGACGACGACTGGAGTGGTTGCGTTCCAAAGCTCGTCGTCTCGGAGCGGTAGGTGTGGGCAAGTTCAACGCGGGTCAGAAGTTGAACGGCGCCCTCAGCGGCGGATCGATTCTCGTGCTGCTGTTGACCGGTGCGGTGATGTACTTCCAGAACTGGAGCCCGCTCGACTGGCGGATCGGTGCGACCTTCGTACACGACTGGTTCGCAGTGGGATTCGGGCTTCTGGTGGTCGGACACATCACCTACGCGTGGCGCGATACCGAGGCGATGCGCGGAATGACGGAGGGCGTCGTCACGCGGGAGTGGGCGGAGCGCGAGCATCCGGAATGGGTGGACGAGGGTCCCCCGGCCACGTGATGCCAGCCCGATCGTGTAGCGACACCCGGCGCCAGGACTGGCAGTACTTCTGTCGATCCCCGGGTCGTGAACGGAAACTCGACCCCCACTACGAAGTTCCGCTCACCTGGTGCGCAGCACCAACTCCGTGGGATGAGCATCGGCGGGGGTGTCGATGGCATTGCGAACGGAGAGCGCAACAGTGCTGGGCTGCAGGAACTTCGAGCCGTCGTACTCCCCACCCTCATGTGCCACGATGTCCCGCTGCATCTCGGTGTCGATACGGCCGGGGTGTATCGACGTCACGCGCAACGACGGTTCCTCCTGGCGCAGTGCATCCCCGAAGGCCCTCAGGGCGAACTTGCTTGCCGCATAGCCGCCCCAGCCCGGGTTCGCGCGCAGTCCTGCACCCGAATTGATCAGCACCACATGACCGTTCGCAGCACGCAGGGCCGGGAGCAACAGGCGAGTGAGCTCGACGACGGCGATGACATTCACTTCGTACTGTCGACGCCACTCATCGGCCGTCGACTCCTCCACCGTTCCGAGCGCAGCGACTCCGGCGTTGTGCACCAACACGTCCAGAGAATCGATGCCCGACGCGGCGGCCGCCACCGCGTCGGGATCGGTCAGTTCCACCGGCCACGGTGTAGCTCCTGCCAGTTCCGACGCGATGGCCTCGAGAGACTCGGCTGATCGCCCGCCGAGCAGGACGTGGTGATCCGGAGCGAGCAATCGAGCGATATGGGCCCCGAGGCCACGGCTTGCTCCGGTCACCAGCGCAGTACGAGTCATACAGCCACAGTAATCAGGCCCCGTGCCTCCGCACGTTTCGCTCCACTCCTGAGCGTGAATCGGAGAATCCCCGGCCTGCACCCGTGGAGTGGAGCATTCGTTGCAGCAGCAACTCGCACTCGGCTAGAAGCTCATCCCCGCCTCGGAAGCCCAAGTCTGCGTGGAGTTCGCACCGTCGAGTTCCTCGCGAATGATGTCCGCGTGACCCGCGTGCTGGGAGATCTCGCGGAGGATGTGCAGCACGGTGAATCGCGCGCTCTGCCAGACGCGTTCGGGCGCCCACGGCGCTGTCGGCACCGGGACCGAAATATCGAGGTCCAGCGAGTCCAGCGCCGCAGAAGTTGCGCGGGCCACCTCTTCCCATTCCGCAACCAAACCCGCCACGGTCTCATCGACGCCCATCACGTACTCACTGCCCGCGCCGGCCATGTCGAACTCGGCCGTCTCGTCGAGTTCCGCTATCACCGTCATCCAGTGTCGCTCGTTGCTGATGACGTGATGCAGCAGGCCGCCGAGCGTCAGTTCGCTCGCGGTGGTGCGGGTACGTGCCTGCTCATCGGTGATTCCGCGGACGGTGATGAGAAAGTTCGCGCGTTGTTCGTCGAGCATCTTCTGGATGTCGGTGTTCTCGGTGGCCATTGTTTTCCTCCTGATAGCTGGTGAAACCCACACTAGGAACGATTGAGGACAGCTACGGTCCGCAATCGAACCGAGCAAAATCACGCGTATGGACGCAAACTGTCTGCATGGGCGACCGAGGTTTCACTTCCACGCAGCTGGCGGCACGGGCGGCGTATCTGCTCCGGGGCAACGACCTGGGCACCATGACGAGCGCTGCCCCGAGGCTGTATCCGCACATGTGGAGCTGGGATGCGGCGTTCGTCTCCGTGGGCCTGGCCCCGTTGAGCGTCGAGCGCGCGGTGGTGGAGATGGACACGCTTCTCTCGGCGCAGTGGAAGAACGGGATGATTCCGCACATCGTGTTCGCCAACGGGGTCGACGGCTACTTTCCCGGCCCGGCGCGGTGGGCCACCGGCACCCTCGCCCCGCAGGCTCCGATGAGTCCGCAGACCTCGGGAATCACCCAACCCCCTGTACACGCGATCGCCGTGCAGCGCATCCTCGATCACTCCAAACGGCACGGACGTACTACTCGCGCTGTCGCCGAGGAGTTTCTCGATCGACGCTGGGGTGACCTGGTGCGGTGGCATCGATGGCTCGCCCATGCCCGCGACGTCGACGACAACGGCCGCATCGCACTGTTCCACGGCTGGGAGTCGGGCATGGACAATTCGCCGCGCTGGGATTCGGCCTACGCCAATGTGATTCCGGGAGAGATGGATCCGTACTTCAGGGAGGACAAGGCGGTCATCACCGACTCCTCTCAGCGGCCCAGCAACCTCGAGTACGACCGCTACATCTGGCTCGTCGAAGAGATGAAGCAGGTCGGCTACGACGACGACGCGCTGAAGACCAAGATGAGCTTCGCCGTCGAGGATGTGTTCGTCAGCGCCATCTTCGCGGTGGCCTGCGACGTACTCGCCACCATCGGCGAGGACCACTCTCGTCCTCGCTCGGATGTGCGGGAGTTGCGGTCGTGGGCCGACAAGTTTCGCGCAGGCGTGGTCGCGACGACCGACGCACGCTCGGGTGGAGCCCGTGACTTCGATCTGCGCACCGGTCAGTGGATCGGCACCGAGACCATCGCGATGTTCGCGCCGCTGCTGTGCGGCGGTTTGCCGCGCGAGCAGGAACGTAATCTGCTGCGACTGTTCGAGGGCACGCGATTCTGTGGACATCCGGATCTGCGGTACGCCGTCCCGCCGTCGACGTCGCCGGTCTCCAAGGATTTCCGCGCCCGTGAGTACTGGCGTGGGCCGGTGTGGCCGGTGATGACGTGGTTGTTCTCGTGGGCGTTCGCGCGCCGCGGGTGGTCCGAGCGGTCGTTGTCCCTACGGGACGAGGGCCTGCGTCAGGCCAGCGACGGCAGTTTCGCCGAGTACTACGAGCCGTTCACCGGCAAGCCGCTCGGCAGCATGCAGCAATCCTGGACGGCCGCGGCCGTGCTGGACTGGCTGGGATAGAACGAGGGATCAGCGGAGGTAGCTGTCGACCAAGGGGCCGACGACATCGAACGCGGTGGCGTCGGGCACGAGGTACTTGGCGACCGTTCCGCACACGAAGGGGTGCCACGCGGAACCGGAGTCGGTTCCCAGGGACGAGACGGCGAGGATGTCGCCGAAGAAGATGCCGGGCAGATGCCGCTGAACGAGCTCGTCGTTGTGCGAGGCGACGGCCAACAACTCCTCGACGTGACTGCGATCGATGTCGTCACCCATGGACGCGAGAAGATCGGCTCCCTCGGCGCGGGCTCGGACCGGGTCGCTGTCCAGCAGCGTCAGTGCACCGACGGTGATGCCGCGGGTCTGCAGTGCGACGGCGATGGCGTGGGCAAGAACTCCGCCGAACGACATCCCCAGCAGGTGGACGGCACCCGTGGGCTGGACGCGAACTATGTCGTCGGCGTAGGCGGCGGCCAGGGCTGCGAGAGACTCGGCGCGCTCACCGGAGGTCGGCACCTGGATGCCGTAGATCGGCCGCGCGTCGTCGACGTGCGCGGACAGCCCGGAGTAACAATCGATTAGCCCCACCAGCGGGTGGACGCAGAACACGGGATCGAGATGACCTGCGGTTCGGATCGGCGCGATGGTCGGCACCGCATAATCGGATGGGTCGAGTTCCGTGAGAGCGAGATGCGAGAGATCGTTCACGACAGTCATGGGTGCGCCTCCGAGCCAAGAGATGTAGTTCGTGTTTCCATAGGGTTTGTTCGTGCCGACTATGGGTATGTCGCCAACGACCGCGTGAGTGTTACCCACGTCTCATTATCGAAGACTCAATCATGTCTGTGGACAGAACGCATTAGTGACTGTTCACCATGAGCGACCAGGTGCGCAGACCCCATCAGCTCAGCGCCCGCTCCAGCGTCGGCCAGGATGCCCGCAGTGCGTCCTGCCAGTACTGCCACGAATGCGTGCCGGTCGGCAAGAAGTTCGTGGTGACGGGGATGCCGAGTTCGCCGAGACGGTTCACCAGATTGTGGGCACAGACGTTCGAGCCGGCCTCGATGAGACCCCCCAGCACTGCCTGGTCGGCTAGCGGCGGGGAGTCGGCGGGGCGAACGACACCGGGCATCTCGTACGGCCCGGGCAACCCGCTGGCATTGGAGACGAACAGCTCGAGTCCACGAAGCTTCTCGGCGTTGACCAGCGGGTCGTGCTCCACCCAGCGCGGATCACCGTCCGGTCCCCACATGTTGTCGGTGTCGCCGCCGCCGCGCAGCCGCACCAACGCGCGTATGAAGCTGCGAGTGACCGGATCGCTCGTCTGCGCGCAGCCGCTGTACGACGCCACGCCTCGGTACAGGCCGGGAGCTTGAATGGCCAGATCGAGCACCGACCCGGCGGACATCGACAGCCCGCCGATGGCATTGACGCCGTCGGCTCCCAACGCGTCGTCGAGCACCGGCGGTAGCTCGTGGGTGAGGAACGTCTGCCACTTGTTGCGGCCGAGCTTCGGATCGTCGCGCACCCAGTCGGTGTAGTAACTGAAAGACCCGCCGACGGGCATGACGACGTTGACGTTCTTGTCCGCGAAGAGCTCCACGATGTCGGTCTTGACCAACCAGTTGGCACTGTCCACACCTGCACCGGCACCGTTGAGCATGTACAGAGTGGGCCTCGGCACCGACGTGTCCGCCGGCCTGATCACCTGGAGCTTGATGTCGGTGTCCATCGACGGCGAATGAACGAACACATCCCAGCGGACGTCGTCGATCTTGTCGATTCCGCGGAGAGTTCCCACCGGCCCTCGATTCTCCCCGACGGCAGGTGCCACCGGATCGGCCGTTGCCACCGCGGGTAGGCCGAACAGCAATCCGGCGGACAGTGTCATCACCGCGAGGCGGCGGACGACGACCGTCGGGAATGGAGCTTTTATCGATTCGTCAGTTCTTTCTTCTCGGCGGAGCGAAGTTGGTGGGCAATCCTGGGACCGACGGCAGCGAGGGTGGACGGCGCGCACATCTGCCAGTGCGTTGCCGATACGGACACGACCGTGGTGAAGCCCGCGACATGCGGATACCACTGCCCGACGCCATCGCCGCCATCGCCGCCGTCGCGGCCGGCCGCGACGTACAGGACGTCGCCGGGATAGACGCCGGGCCGATGTCGTTGCAGCAGTTCGTGATTGTGCCGCGCTGCGTCGATGAGACGCTCGATGTCGGTGCGGACGAGGATGCCCCCGGTATCGACGGAGTCGAGCAAATCGCCCGCGGTGTCGAGGGAGACCACCTGACCGTCGGGGACATCGAGCCCGAGCCCCGACGTCAGGTCTGCCACCGGAATCGCCTCGGCCCACTCGCCCCGATCGCCGTGATGGGCGTCGAGCAGCGTCAGTGAGGCCACGGTTCGGCCGGACGCCACGAGTTGGACTGCCATCTCGTGCGCGATGACGCCGCCCAGCGACCAACCGAGCAGGTGCACCGGGCCGTCGGGTGCTATCCGGGTGATCTCCTCGACGTAGCGAGCAGCCAACTGCGCCAGCGTCTTCGGCAGTTGGTCCGGCGTCGGAGTCTGCAGACCGTACAGCGGATTGTCGAGGTGATCGGCCAATCCGGAGTAGCACCAGGACAATCCGAGAATCGGGTGAATGCAGAACACCGGAGCTCCCGAGCCCACGTCCCGCAGCGGCAGCAGCACGGCCAGTTCCTCGGTGTCCACCGAATCGGACGAGATCCGCTCGGCAACGGCACTCACCGATGCATCCATCAGCAGCGACTGCATACCGATTTCGTAACAGCGCGCGCGCAGCTCGCCGATCACCCGCATCGCAGACAGTGAGCTACCGCCGAGATCGAAGAAGTTGTCGTCCAACCCGATCGGACGCGTCTGGAGCACCGCCTCGAAGGTCTCCACCACGGCGATCTCGGCCGCCGTTCGCGCGGGGCGGTAGCCGGTGGTTCCGAACAGCGGTGCCGGTAGCGCGGCGACATCGAGCTTTCCGGTTCCGGTGCGCGGAACCTGCGCGATGATCGTCACCGCGGACGGCACCATGTGCGCGGGCAACGAGCGCCGGGCATGCTCGCGCACCGCGTCGGGCGCTGCTGAACCGGTGATGTACGACACCAATGTGGTCTCTCCCGCGGGACCCGGCACTGCCAGCGTCACTGCGGATTCCACGTCGGCGTGCGCGGTCAGCACCGCGTCGACCTCCCCCGGTTCGATGCGGAATCCGCGGATCTTCACCTGCTGATCGCTGCGACCGCTGTAGAGCAATCGACCGTCGGCCGTGCGTCGCACCACGTCGCCGGTTCGGTACATCCGAGTTGCCGGATGCAGCGGATCGGCGACGAAACGTGTTGCCGTCAAACCGGATCGGCAGTGGTAGCCGCGCGCCAGTGCAGGACCGGCCACGTACAATTCCCCGCGCACTCCCACCGGCACAGGATGCAAGCGCGCGTCGAGCACCATGGCGCGCAACCCGTGCAGCGGACGGCCCAGGGTGATCGGCTCGCCGGTCCGCACCTCACCGAGCGTCGAGATGTCGGTGGCCTCGGTCGGCCCGTATCCGTTGAGCATCAGGCGTCCCGGGCTCCACCGGGCCACCAGTTCGGTGCTGCACGCTTCACCGCCGACGCACAGTACTTCGAGGCACTCGAGTCCCACCGGATCCAGCGTCGACAGCGCAGACGGCGTCATCAAGGCGTGGGTGATCTGTTCGTCGCGGATGAACGCGGCCAGCTCCGACCCACCGAGAATGCGCGGCGGGGAGACGACGAGTGTGGCCGCTGCGGACAGTGCCGAGATCATCTCGCCGACGGCCATGTCGAAACTCGGCGACGTGTTGTGCAGGAACCGAGACGACGGTTCGACGCGATGCAGCTCCTTGCGCGAGGCCGCCAGGTTCGCCAGCCCCTGGTGACCGACGACGACACCCTTCGGCCGCCCGGTGGAACCGGACGTGTAGATGACGTACGCCGCGGTCGAGGCCGTGACCGGTCCGGTGATTTCGGCAGTGTCGATGGGCAATTCGGACGCCTGCTCGAATTCGGCCATCGTTGCGGGGTCGTCGAGTTCGACCCACGGCACCTCCGATGGCAGCCTGCGGCCGGCCTCCGCTGTCGTCAGGCCGAGCACGGCACCGGAATCGGTGATCATGTGCGCGATCCGCTCGGCGGGGTACGCCGGATCGACCGGGAGGTAGGCAGCGCCGGTCCGAGTGACGGCCCACGTGCACAGCACCGATTCTGCCGATCGGGGAAGCGCCACGGCGACCACCGTTTCGGGTCCGACCCCGTAGCCCAGCAGTACGCGCGCCCATCGATTCGCGTAGGCATTCGCGTGGCGGTAGGTGTAGTCGATGCCGTTCCAGCGCAGAGCAATTGCGTCGGGACGGGCGGCGACGGCGTCGTCGATCATGTCTCCGAGCGTGCGGACGGGGGCGTCGGCCGACCCGTGCAGCACGCCGTCACGCGTCGGAGCGAGGTCGCCGATCGGTGCAGCCGGTCGGTCGAGGGCCGCGCCCAGCAGCGCGGTGAACTCGTCGACGAACCGTCCGGCAGTGGCCGCGTCGAACAGATCCGTTGCGTACCGCAGCGATCCACTCAGAACATCGGAGTCGGTGATCGTCAGTGCCAAATCGAAGCGAGTGACCTCGGACTCGTACGGGAACGGCGTGATCTCGAGCCCGGGCAGTGTTGTGCCGCTGGGCCGCTCGGTCTCCACGGCGATCAGGGCCTGGAACAGCGGCGAGTGTGCGGTCGAGCGCGCCGGTGCCACTGCCTCCACCACTCGCTCGAACGGGACATCGGAGTGTTCCATCGCGGCCAGATCCACGGTGCGGGTGTGCGCTACGAGTTCGGTGAACGACATGCTCGGGTCGACGTCGAGGCGCAGCACGAGGGTGTTGACGAACATGCCGACGACGTCGTCCAGGGCTCCCGATCCACGTCCTGAGACGGGGGTGCCGACGGCGATGTCGGTGCCCCCGGTCAGCCGGGCCAGCAGCGCCCCGTACGCCGCGTGCAGCACCATGAACACCGAGGCTCCGGTGGACCTGGCGAGTGCCCGCACACCCGCACCGGTCTGCTCGGAGAGCGAGAACTGCACAGCGCGTCCACGTTTGGACGCTACCGCCGGACGGGGTCTGTCGGTCGGCAGATCGAGCACCGCAGGTAGGTCGGCCAGAGTCTGCTTCCAGTACCGAATCTGCTGTGCCAGAACCGAAACGGGGTCCTCGTCGCTGCCCAGCACCGTGCGCTGCCACACGGCGAAGTCGGCGTACTGCACGGGCAGCGGCGTCCACTGGGGCGGCGTGCCGTGGGACCGCGCCCCGTAGGCCACGGCGACGTCACGGGCCAGGGGACCGATCGACAAGCCGTCGGCGCTGATGTGATGCACGACGAGAACCAGTACGTGCGCGCTCGGCCCGGTCCGCAGCAGCGCGCCGCGCAACGGGACACCGTCGGTGACGTCGAACCCGCGGCCGATCACCTGTGCGACTCGGGCCAGCACCTCGGTCTCCTTGACGTCCACCGGGCGCAGGTCGAGGGCCACGTTCGGGGCGATCACCTGTGCGGGACCGTCGCCGACCACGGGAAAGTAGGTGCGGAGCGATTCGTGTCGGAGGAGCACATCGTCGACGGCGAGCTGCAAGGCATCGCCGTCGAGGGCGCCGTCCAACTGCACGGCGAACGCGATGTTGTACGCCGCCGACGTGGGATCGAATCGGTTGAGCAACCACATGCGCATCTGCGCGAACGACAGTGGGATCACCGATGGTCGCGGCCCGGCCACCAGACGCGGCAACGCAGAGCGCTCGGCCGAGTCGACCGCCACGGCCAACGATCGCACCGTCGTCGACTCGAACAGGGTGCGCACCGGTAGCGCGGTCCCCGCGGCGTCGTTGATGTGCGAGATCACTCGGGTCGCCGACAGCGAGGTACCACCGAGTGCGAAGAAATCGTCCTCGGCCCCCACCGATCCTGCGTCGAGCACGAGGGCGAAGGCGTCGGCGACGATGTGCTCGGTGGCAGTGGCCGGCTCGGCGAAGACCTGCGCGCCGACGGTCGGCACGGGCAGCGCGATCCGATCGACCTTGCCCGAGTCGGTCCGCGGGAGAGCCTCGAGGATCGTGATCGACTGCGGCACCATGTGAGTGGGCAGGAAGCGGCGTGCGTGGTGTCGAATCAGCTCTGGGTCGAGTATTCGACCGGTTGCCGGCACCACGTAGCCGGACACCTGGGAACCGCTCACCGCGCTCACCGACTGCGCGACGCCGTCGTAGCGCGCCAGTACCGCATCGATCTCACCGAGCTCGATGCGGAATCCACGGACCTTCACCTGTTCGTCGGAGCGGCCGATGTACCGGTACCGGTCCTGGTCATGGCGGACCAGATCACCGGTGCGATACAGCCTGCGGCCGTGGTGGTCGGCGACGAAACGTGTTGCTGTCAAACCGAATCGACGGTGGTATCCACGCGCGACGCCGTCACCGGTGAGGTAGAGCTCGCCTACGGATCCGGTGGGCACCGGATGTAGACGGTCATCGAGAACCGCCGACTCGAAGCCCCGAAGCGGGCCTCCGATCGACACGGGAGCCCCCGACTCGAGGGGCCCGTCGATCGTGGCGAAGACGGTGGTCTCGGTGGGCCCGTATCCGTTGAACATCCGCAGGCGCGCAGACCACGCGTCGGCGAGCGTCGGTGGGCACGCTTCGCCGCCGACGACGATCGTGGTGGTGCCCGGAACATCGCACGGGTCCACCGTGGCCAACGCGGACGGCGTCACGAAGGCATGGGTGACGCCCTGCAGCACGGCTGCGAGTTCGGGTCCGCCGAGCACGTCGGCGTCGGCGATCACCATGGTCGATCCCGCGCCGACGGCCAGCAGCAGCTCGAGCACCGAGGCGTCGAAGCTCGGTGACGCGACATGCAATGTACGCGAACGGGTGTCGAGTCCGAAGTTGTCGACCAGATCCGCAACGAGATTCGCCAGTCCGCGGTGTGAGACGACGACGCCCTTCGGATGTCCGGTGGTACCCGAGGTGTAGATCATGTAGGCAGGGTGATCCGATCGAAGCATCTCGGTTCGGTCCAGATCTCCCACCGGCGTGCTGTCCCCGTCCGCCTCCGACATCTCGTCGATGCAGATCCATGCGGGTCCGGTCGGCAGTGAATCGCGGTGTCGATCGTGCGTGATACCCAGAGCCACCCCGGAATCGGCGAGCATGGAGGCGATGCGTTCGGTCGGATGGTTCGGGTCGATCGGAACGAACGCGGCACCGGTCTTGGCCACCGCCCAGGTCGCAAGGATCGACGACACACCGCGCCGCAGCGCAACCGCCACATACTGTTCCGGACCGATTCCGTGGCGAATCAGCCTGCGTGCCAATACGGTTGCGGCGTCGTCCAACTGGGAGTAGGTCCACCGGACCTCGCCGGCCTCGATGGCGACACCGCTGCCGCCTGCACTCATGACGGCACCCGCCAGTAGTTCGGGCAGGGTGCGATGCGCCAGCGCGGGTGCGCCGTGGGGGCGATGGCGCTCGTCGGCGGACAGGATCGGAATGTCTCCCACCGGCCGGTTCGGATCCGCGAGCGCCGATGCGAGAATCGCGCGGAACCGCTCAGCGAGAACCGTCACCGTCGCTTCGTCGAATATGTCGGTGGCATAGACGAACTCCACCGCGGCTGCTTCGGCTGACGAGGGAAACGACAGCGTGACGTGCAGGTCGAACTTGGCGGCCACGTGCGCGGTATCGAGTGGGCGAACCGACAGGTTCGGCAGCTCGACCACCGGCGGCGGCGCATCCTCGATCGACAGCATCACTTGGAACAACGGGTGGTGCGCCGTCGAACGCGGTGGCTGCAGAATCTCGACCAATCGCTCGAACGGAATGTCGGCGTTGGCGTAGGCGTCGAGATCGTTGTCGCGCACCGAGCTCAGGATGTCGGTGAACGGTGCGGACGGCTCGATCTGCGAGCGCAGCACCAGGGTTCCGACGAACATTCCGACGAGGTCGTCCAACTCGCGTTGTCCGCGGCCGGCCACCGGTGTGCCGATGGTGATGTCGCGGGTGCCCGAGACGCGCGCGAGCATGATCGCCAGTGCTGCGTGCGCGATCATGAAGCGCGTCGAGCCGGTGCTTTCGGCTAGCGAGGTCATTGCGGCGACGGTGCTCGCGTCCAGAGCGATCGACAGCCGGCTCCCTCGATGCGAGGCCACCGCTGGGTGGGGCCGATCCGTCGGTAGCGCGAGTCGCTCGGGTACGCCGTCCAATGCGGCGGTCCAGTAATCGATCTGACGGGATGCAATCGAATCGGGATCGTCCTCGGCACCGAGACGGCCCAGGGTCCACAGTGCGTAATCGGCATACTGCACCGGCAGCGGAGTCCACTGCGGTGCGCCGCCGGCCGCGCGGGATCCGCACGCGATCATCACATCGCGAGCCAGCGGCTTCATCGACCACCCGTCGGCGGCGATGTGGTGCGCGACGACGACGAGCACGTGGTTCTCGGGCGAGATCTCGAGCACCGCTGTGCGCAACGGCGGAGCGGCACTCACGTCGAATCCCTGTGCGGCGAGTGCGTACACAGCTCCGTCGAGCAACGGCTCGGCGGTGCGGGAGACGGTCACCTCCGGGTACTGCGAGGTGACGACCTGATGGGGGCCGTCGGGACCGTCGGGGTAGACGGTGCGCAGAATCTCGTGGCGTTCGACGACGTCGAGCAGACCGGCACGCAACGCATCGATATCCAGGACGCCGTCCACCCGGAACGCCGCTGCGATGTTGTAGGCCGCCGACGAGGGATCGAACCGATTGATCAACCACATCCGGTGCTGAGCCGGCGACAACGGAATTCGTTCGGGTCTGGGGCCGAGAACGATGGAGCCGGTGGAATGACCGCCACCGCCCAGGCGTGCGGCCAGCAGTCGGACGGTCGGTGCCTCGAACAGGTCGCGGACGCCGAGGTCGGAGTCCAGTTCCGCATTGATCCGGGCGACCACCTGGGTAGCGGTGAGCGAATCGCCTCCGAGAGCGAACCACGACCGGGTCACGCTCACCTGCTCGGCGGCCAGGACCTCGGAAAAGATCTGTGCCACCGCTTCTTCGGACTGACCCGATGGTGCCACGAACTTCTCCGTCGCCGCGAGCGGATCCGGGAGTGCGGTGCGGTCGAGCTTTCCGGTCGCACCCAGCGGCATCGCGTCGAGCACGACGATGCTCGACGGCACCATGTACTCGGGGAGTACGCGGGCCGCGTGCGCCGTCACGGAGTCGGTATTCGCGGAGCCGACGATGTAGGCGAGAAGTCGATCCGAGCGCACGACGGCGACGGCCGCGTGGACGCCGTCGACCGCGAGCAGTGCTGCTTCGACCTCGCCGAGTTCGAGACGCTGCCCGCGAAGCTTGACCTGGAAGTCGTTGCGGCCCAGGTACTGCACAGAGCCGTCCTCGGACCACCGAACGAGGTCTCCGGTGCGGTACAGCCGCTGCCCGGAGTCCGCGGCGACGAAGCGCGCGGCGGTGAGATCGGGCCGCGCGGCGTACCCCCGAGCCAGCTGCACTCCGCCCAGGTAGAGCTCACCCATGACGCCGACCGGCACCGGCGCAAGTACGGAATCGAGGACGTGCACGGTGGTGTTCCACACCGGCGCACCGATCGGTACCGCACCCTCGTCGCCGGCTCGGGTGCGGTGGTAGGTGACGTCGACTGCGGCCTCGGTCGGTCCGTACAGGTTGTGCAGCTCGGAGTCGATCGAGTGGTGAAAACGGTCGACGATGGCACGCGGCAGTGCTTCACCGCTGGCGAACACCTGCCGCAGCGAGGTGCATCGCTCCGGCTTGCCGTACGTGAGAAACAGCTCGAGCATCGAGGGCACGAAATGCGCTGTCGTGACGCCGTGTTCGCGAACAAGCGCGGATAAGTACATCGGATCACGATGGCCGTCGGGTTCGGCGATGACCGTTGTGGCACCGACCAGCAACGGCCAGAACAGTTCCCACACCGAGACGTCGAACGTCGCCGGAGTCTTGTGCAGCACGATGTCGCGGGGTGTCAGCGGATACTCGTGCTGCATCCACAGCAGCCGGTTGACGATGGCTCGGTGGGAGACCGTGACCCCTTTGGGCACTCCGGTGGAGCCCGAGGTGAACAGCACGTAGGCAGGGTGATCCGGTCGTAGCTCGGGCAGCGGGTCGAGGGGTGCGGTGCTGAATCCGCTCAGATCCAAGGTACAGAGATCGATCACGGTCACCGGAACATCGACCAGCGCACCGAGAATCAGCGACGGTGCTGCGGTCGCGAGAACATGCTCGATGCGGGCCTGCGGTGTCGACGGGTCGATGGGAAGGTAGGCAGCCCCGGCTGCCACCACGGCGTGCACCGCGACCAGTTGATCGAGCGAACGGGGCATCGCAACACCCACCACGTCCTCTGGCCCGATTCCGGTACTGCGCAGGTACCGAGCCAGGCAGCGCACCCTTGCCCAGAAGTTGCTGTACGTCAGGCTCTTTCCCTCGAAGACCGCTGCGGTCGCGTCGGCGTGCTCGCTCGCGGTCGCAGCGAGCAGATCGACGAGAGTGCGCTCGGGCACCGGGTGGTCGGTGCTGTTCCACGCTGCTCGACGCGCATGCTCGTCCTCGGAGAGCAGGTCCAGTTGCGCCACCGGACGTTGTGCATCGCTCGTGAGGCCGCGTAGGGCACGGCGGAACCGTTCGGCAATCGAGGCTGCGCGAGTCGAATCGATGCTTGCTGCAGCATATTTCAGCGTCATCCGCACCGTCGGTTCGAGTACGGTGATCAGCGTCAGCGGATAATGGGTGGCATCGGTCACCTGGAGGTCGCGTACTCGCATCCCGGCGATGTCGGTGTCGCGATCGAGTGCCGAATGGTCCACCGGGTAGGACTCGAAGACCGTCAGCGTGTCGAACCCGGCCCCGGCACCCACTCGGGACCGGATCTCGGGCAGCCCCACGTGGTGACTGTCCAGCAGGTCCACACTCTGGCCCTGGACCCGCGCGAGCAGCGATGAGACGGTGTCGTTGCGATGGACACGGACGCGCACTGGCAGGGTGTTGATGAACAGGCCGAGAGTGTCCTCGACGCCGGTCAGGCCGGCCGGCCGGCCCGAGACGGTCGCCCCGAACACGACATCCTCACGGCCGAGTTCGGTGGCGAGCACCAACGCCCACGCTGCCTGCACGACGGTGTTGACGGTGACCGAGAGGTCTCGCGCCGCGGCTTTCAGGGCGACTACCGAGGCGTCGTCGAGGGCCACCGGCAGCTCCGCCGGCATGTCGGGGTTCGCTCCGTGGCCTGGCGCGATCAGCGACGGTTCTTCGACGCCCGCCAGTGCTTCGGCCCACTTGTCCAGTGCCCCTGCATGATCGCGCTTGTCGAGCCACGTCAGGTAGTCGCGGTAGGTCCTGGCCGGAATCGGGATGGGGCCGTCGGCGGCGTAGAGCACCAGCAGTTCTTTGACGAAGATCGGCATCGACCATCCGTCGAACAGGATGTGGTGGTTGGTGACCACGAGCGACGCCCCGTCCTCGGTACGCGCCAGGACGAACCGCAGCAACGGAGCTGCGTCCAGATCGAATCTCGAGATCCGTTCTGCGTGGGCGATGGCGGGTACGCGATCGGCGTCGGCATCGATGATGCGCCAGGGCAGTGACGGGTCGGCGAGAACCAACGCGGCCGCGGTTCCTCGGTCGTCTCGAACGAAGGCCGTGCGCAGGCTGTCGTGGCGGGCGAGCAATCGACGCGCCGCCCGGTGCAACCGCTCGACGTCGATGTCTCCGCCGAGCTCGAACACCAACTGCGCGGTGTAGACGTCGACGTGTCCGCGGGTGAGCTCGGAGTGGAACATCAGTCCGTGCTGCAGCGGAGCGAGTGGCCAGATGTCCTCCAGCTCGCCGTATGTGCTCGCCCACCGATCGATCGAGCTCTGCTCGACATTCGCCAGCAGAACATCGCTCGGCGTCAGACCACCCGCATCGGGGGATGCCGCGTGCTCGGCGAGCCGCGCCAGCGCCGAGGTCCATCGGTCGGCCAACCTGTCGACTTCCGGACGGTCCAGCACACCGCGGGGAAAGGCGAACGTGGCCCGCAACCGGCCGTTGGTCACCACGGCATTGATGTCCAACGCGACCGCGACCGGCAGTCGATCTCCGCTTCCCACGCCGATGTCCATCGATGCGTCCGGGATCCACCCGCGTCCGCGCAGGGCGTCGGGAATGTCGGTGTCGAGGCGCCCCAGGTAGTTGAAACTGATCTGCGGCGAATTACTTTCGGCGAGGACGGTGCCGGTGTCGTCGTTCAGGTAGCGCAGTAGACCGAAGCCGCTGCCCGCTCCCGGTATCGCACGCAGCTGTTCCTTGACGCGCTTGACGGCATCGGACGGCGACACGTCTCCGGTCAGAATCGAATCGGCGTCGAGACCGTCGAGGCTCAGGCGCGCCGGGTGGATAGAGGTGAACCAGCCGACGGTGCGAGACAGGTCGGCTCCGGGCAGGATCTCCTCGTCTCGGCCGTGGCTTTCGACGGACACGAGGAACGACGAGGAGCGCACAGCCAGCGCCAGCGCGGTGAGCAGGACGTCGTCGACGGTGCCGCGGTACGCCCGCGTGAGCGGACCGATCAATGCTTCGGTGACCTCGGCGGTGAGTTCGACCGACACCTGTTCCCGGGTCGCCCCGACGTCGACCGCAGGATCGAGTGGGCGGCGGCCGATCAGGTCGTTCGGACCGTCGAGAATTGCTGTCCAGCAGTCGAGTTCCGCTGCGGAGCGGGCAGCGACGTCCTGGAGTCCGTGGGCCCACCGACGCATCGAAGTGGCGACCGGCTGCAACTGCACGTCGGACTTCGACTGAACCTGATGCCACGCTGCGGCCAGGTCTGGAATCAGAATGCGCCACGAGACACCGTCCATCACCAGGTGGTGCGCGATGACGATGATGCGGCCGATTCCGTGGGTGTCGATGATCTCGGGGTGGCCGGTGTCGGGTGCCACCCAGACAACCTGCAGCATGACGCCCGCGCGCGGTCGCAGGCGGGCAGTGAACACCCGAGCGGATTCGGCCAGAACAGAGGCGAATTCGCGGCTACCCGGCCTGCTCGTGGTGCACACGCGGGTGACGATGGCGTCCAGGTTCGTGCTGCCGACGGGCCGGATCGTCAGGCCGTCGTCGGTCAGTACCGAGCGCAGTGCGTCGTGATGGTCGATAACCGCGGCAACGGTCCGGCGCAGGCCGTCCAGTTCGAGATCCGCCGGAGCGGTCAGGACCAGGGTCTGGTGGAACGCGTCCATGCCGTCGGCTTCGGTGAGGGAGCGAACGGTCTGCCTCATGATGGGGGTCAACGGCATGTCGCCGACGCCTCCGCCGGGCAGCTCCTCGAGCGTCACCTGGTGCGCGGTGTCGGTTGCGACCTCGGCCAACCCGGCGACGGTACGACGCTCGAAGACGTCACGAGCGGTGATCACCACCCCGAGCGACTTCGCGCGGGCCACCAGTTGGATGGCGATGATGCTGTCTCCACCGAGTGCGAAGAACGAATCGTCGACGCTCACCGAGTCCCGTTGCAGCACAATCGCCATGGCGTCGGCGAGGATCTGTTCGACCGGCGTCGACGGGGCGCGGTAGGCCGTGGCATCGGACTCGAAGGTGGGTTGTGGCAGTGCGGATCGATCCACTTTGCCGGTGGGGGTCAGGGGAATCGCGTCGAGTTCGAGAACCACCCCGGGCACCATGTGCGGGGGTAGGAATCGCGATGCGTAGGCGCGCAACGCCGGGTGGTCGAGTGTTTCGGCCGGTTTGACGTAGGACACCAGAATCGACGCATCGCCGCGGCGATGCACCACCGACACCGCGAAGTCGACGGCCTCGTGCTGGGAGAGCACCGAGTCGATCTCGCCGAGTTCGACGCGTTGGCCGTGGATCTGAACTTGAAAGTCGCTGCGGCCGACGAACTCGAGCTCAGCGGAGTCGAGCGCGCCGGTCCAGCGCACGATGTCTCCGGTGCGGTACAGACGGCGTCCGTGGCCGAAGGGGTCGGCGACGAAGCGCGCGGCGGACAACCCGGTTCTGTGGTGGTACCCGCGAGCGATGCCGGGGCCGCCGAGGTAGAGCTCTCCCGCCGATCCCGGTGGCACGGGCCGCAGCAGACCGTCCAGGACGACGACGTGCGAGCCCTGGACGGGGCGGCCGATCGTGATGGCGCGTGGATCGGTCTGTGGCTGGGTCATCGTCACGACGATGGTGGTCTCGGTGGGCCCGTAGCTGTTGAACAGCGCTGTCCGCGAACCGAATCGATCGATCAGGTCCGGCGGCATGACGTCTCCGCCGACGACGACGGCGTCGAGGCCGTCGAGCTCGGTGGCGTCGACGGTGGTGAGCAACGCGGGAGCGCAGATGATGTGGGTGATGCGGCGCTCACGAAGGAAGTGTGTGAGCGTGTCACCGCCGATCACGGTGGGCGGTGCGACGACCATCGTCGCTCCTGCGCTGAATGCCTGGATCATCTCGAACAGTGAGGCGTCGAAACTCGACGACGAGAAGCGCAGCATTCGCGACGTCGTGGTCACGCCCAGTTCGGGTCTGGCGTCTGCGGCGAATGTCGCGAGTCCGGCGTGGGTGACCAGAACGCCCTTGGGAGTGCCGGTGGAGCCGGAGGTGTAGATCATGTAGGCGGCGTGCTGCGCGGTCAGATTCGCGCAGCGCTCCGAGTCGGTGACCGGCTCGGACGGCCTGTTCGCGCACTCCTCGCGGAATTCCGGGGCGTCCATGTCGAGCCAGCGCACCTGCTCGGGTAGTCGGTGCGAGAGCGCGTGTTCGCAGATCCCCATGCTCGCAGCGGAGTCCACCAGCATGTGGGCGATTCGCTCGGCCGGGTAGCCGGGATCGACCGGAACGAAGGTGGCACCGGACGCGGCGACTGCCCACAGTGCGACGATCGATGCCATCCCGCGGGGCAGCGCGACGGCGACGACGGTACCCGGCCCGGCTCCGCGCGCGATGAGAGCACGGGCGATCGTGTTGGCGCGAGCGTCGAGTTCGCGGTAGGTCAGCGTCTCGTCCCCGGCCTCGACGGCGATGTTGTCTGCCGCCGCCTCCACGCCCCGGCGCAGTAGGTTCGGAAACAGTTCGGCCGCAACCGCATCGGGCCCGGCCAAGGGTACGAGTGCCGATCGTTCGGCGGCGTCGAGCACATCGAGTTCTCGAACCGGTGTGTCGGAGTCGGCAGCGAGGAAGCGCTCGAACAACGTCAGAAATCGTCGGTGCAGGTCCGCGAACTGTTCGGCTCCGTAGATGTTGGGGTTGCCCTCGAACTCCACGCGGGAGCGCGTTCCGCTGGACGCCGGGTAGATGTTGACCGAGAGGTCCTCGACGGGTCCGGTGGAGAGCACGTTGAATTCGCCGGTCAGAGCTCCGAAGGCAACCTCGGTCTCGTAGGCCATGATGTTGATCGCCGGGCCGAAGAATCCGCGAGTCTCACTGCCGGCACCGGCATCGCGCCGGATGTCCTCGGCCCGATAGCGCTGGTGCCGCAGTGCGCCGGTGAGCTCCAACTGCACACCTGCCACCAGTGTCGACAGAGTGCACTGCGGGCCGATGCGGACGCGAATGGGCAGCACGTTGGAGACCATGCCGCCGGAACGTCGCAGCAGCGCGGTGGTCCGGCCGGCGACCGGCAGGCTCAGCACCACGTCGGTGGTTCCGGTCATCCGAGCAAGGAAGGTCGCTACGGCGGCGATGGCAAGCGGAGCGAAGGCGGAGTCCAGTCGGTTCGCGGCCTCGTCCACCCGTTGCTCGACAGCCTCGGGAAGGTACCCCCCGGTCACGTGTGCCCGAGCTGCGGGAGGTGCGATAACGCCGGTGATGGACGGCGGCGCGGGCAGATCGGTCGTTTTGCTCCGCCAGTACTCGCGGTCCTTTGCGAATCGGGGGGACTGCCGATAGTGCGCCTCGGCGGCGTAGACGTCGCCGAGCGAGCCGGCCCGAGACGGTGTGGGCTCGCGGCCTTCGCTGACGTCGGTGTAGATCGATGCGACGCGGCGCATGAACTGAACGGAACCGTAGCCGTCGAGCACGATGTGGTGGACGTGGGAGTAGAAGAAAGTGCGGTCGTCGGAAATGCGCAGCATCGCGCCGGTCAGCAGGTGACCGCGCGTCAGATCGACAGCCGTGCTGTACGCGCTGCGCATCCATTCGCGGGCCGCACGCTCCGGATCGGGCTCGTGGCGAAAATCCACCACGACCGAATCGTCACCGTGCTCGACATCGATGTATTGGTGGGGTTCGCCGTCCACTTCGAGCAGTCGCAGGGAACCGACACCGAACTCACGGGCCGTGCGGCGGGCGGCATAGCGCATCAGATCGAGATCGACGGCTCCGCGAATATCGAGGTAATTGGCAATCGTAATAGGAACATCACTCAACAAATGTTGAGTAAACCACAATCCGCGCTGTGCTGCGGTGAGCGGAAACGGCTCGGTATCTTCCGTCGACGTCCGATCGAGCTCTTCTTCCCGAATCGTCAGTGAATCAGGGGATTCCAATGACTCGCCTCTTCGTGCACATAAGGGGAGCGATTACCGGCACGTCGTTATGCGTTGAAAGGAAGTCGACGTTGCCCCGAAACGTCCTCCATTGCGCGCACAGCCCGAATGGAGTTCCAGCTACCGGTCTATCGACGTAGGTTTACATACCTGTTACCAACGGGTCAACAGCCTTTGCGGCATTGACGGAGACGTTGTGAATTCCCAGAACCCGCTGCTGCAATTCGATGACTGCTAACAAGGCCGAAAGGCACTTGCAATCGACTGTTGTCGATTACAAGTGCCTTCTTCCGAATGTCGTTCGGCTACTGCTACGCCGACTTCCAGACTGCGACGACGGACGGTCGCGGCTGCGTATCGCCGCCGTCGGGCCAATGCGAGATCGGTGCGTCGGCGGTGGCGTCGTCGCTCTCGCCGGGGTGCTGCACGCACACCACGACGCGCTCGTCGGTGACGATCGGACCGCAGGTCTCGCCGCCGGCAGGAACAGTCAAGAACTGTCGGGTCTCGCCGCGCCGCTCGCCGTCGAGCACCACCGCGAACAGACCGTCGTTGGAGTCGAGGGCGTTGCCGTCGGTGGACACCCACAGGTTGCCCTTGGCGTCGAACGCCAGATTGTCGGGGCACGAGATGGGGCTGACCTGGCTCTTGTCGAAGCCGCCGAAGTAGGTGTCGGCCTCGTTCGGATCGCCGCAGACCAGCAGCAGGTTCCAGGTGAAGGACGTGCCCGCGTGGTCGTCGTCGAGCTCGAGCACCTGGCCGTTCTTGTTGGTGTTGCGGGGGTTGGCCTCGTCGGCTGCGGCCTTCCCCTCGGTGCCACGGTTGGAGTTGTTCGTCAGGGCGACGTAGACCTTGCCGGTCACCGGGTTGGGCTCGAAGTCCTCGGGACGATCCATCTTGGTTGCGCCCACCTTGTCGCCTGCCTGACGGGTGAACACCGCTACCTCTTCGGCGGACATACCGTCGACGAGGGACGTGCCGCGTCCGTCCTCGCCGGTTTCGAGCAGTGGGATCCATGTTCCGGTGCCACGGAATTCACCGTCGGACGGCAGGGTGCCGGATCCATCGATCTCGTCGGGCGTGTCGCCGGTGAGGGTGGCGACGTACAGCGTGCCCGCGTCGAGCAGTTTCAGGTTGCTGCGCATCGCGGCCGCGCCGGTGCCCGGCATCATCTTTCGGCTCGAGACGAACTTGTACATGTAGTCGAAGCGCTCGTCGTCGCCGCTGTAGGCCACCACGGTGCCGTCGTCGGTGACGTGGATCGTCGCGGCCTCGTGCTTGAACCGCCCGAGTGCGCTGTGCTTGATCGGGGTCGACTGCGGATCCCATGGGTTCACCTCGACGATGTATCCGAAGCGGTTCACCTCGTTGGGCTCCTGCGCCAGGTCGAAGCGCTTGTCGAAGCGTTCCCACTTGCGATCGCTCGCCGCACCCTCGACGCCGTAACGCGAGAGCCGCTCGGCCGCAACGGGATCGGTGACGGATTCGGCGTTGCCGAAGTACTGATTGAAGTTCTCCTCGCCGGAGAGCACGGTTCCCCACGGGGTGAGGCCCCCCGAGCAGTTGTTGAACGTGCCGAAAACCTTGGTGCCGGACGGGTCGACGCTCGTCTTCAGGAAGTTGCTGCCCGCGGCGGGGCCGGTGACGACGAACTCGGTCTTACCGGTGATGCGGCGGTTGTACTGGCCCATGGCCGGGGTCAGTTTGCCGGTGCCGGATTCGCCCTGCACCTGCACCACGGAAAGTCCGTGTGCGGCAAGGGCGACGTCGAACTGCTCGCGGGTGGGGTTCTCCGCGTCGTAGCCCTTGAACATGGCCGGTTCGGTGCTGTACTCGTGGTTGACCACCAGCAGGTGCGCGTTCGGCGTGCCCTCGATGGCCAGCAGACCCGCGAAGTCGTTGTTGAAGCCGAACTGCTTCTCCTGCGCGGCGGCGGTCTGGTTGTCGAAGTCGAATGCCGGTGCGCCTGCGACCACCGCGTCGCCCCAGCGGATGACGACGCCCTGCTCGTATCCCTCGGGGACCACGACGGCATCCTCGGTGTTGGGCTCCACCGCAACGAAATCCACACCGTCCACCGGCGGGGTGTCGGAGCCCGAGGTGGTGGAGGAGGTTCCGGTGGCGGCCGGCTCGTCGGTGGAACACGCAGCCAGCACGCTGCCCGCGCCCACGGCGAGCACGGCCATGGCCCCACCCTTGATGATGCCGCGACGAGACATCGCGGTCTTGACGATGTCGCCGAAGTACTCGCCCTTCGACGTATTGGGGATGTCGTGGAAGCACGCATCACCGCACTTGTACTTGCACGTCAGGGAAGAGCGCTTGGAGCTGCCGTCGTGAACGGCGAACAAGGGTAGTGGCTTCATGTCACGGCACGCTGTCACCCAAAAGCGAAAGTAAATGAACGTTCAGGTGAAGTCGTGGATAACGAGGCTGCCCTAACGTGCCTTCGGCAGTGGCGTGGATAAGTGCCCCGGGGGGGCACTTATCCACGCCACTGCTACAGCACTTGCGACAGAAACGCTTTCAGTCGATCGGTGTGCGGATCGTCGAACAACTGCTCCGGCGTTCCGGTTTCGACGGCGCTGCCGTGATCCATGAACAGCACCCGGTTGGACACCGATCGAGCAAAGCCCATCTCGTGGGTCACCACCACCATCGTCATGCCGCCCTTCGCGAGGTCGGCCATGAGCGCCAGCACGCCTTTGACCAACTCGGGGTCGAGGGCGGAGGTGGCCTCGTCGAAGAACATGACCTCGGGCTTCATGGCTAGAGCGCGGGCGATGGCGACGCGCTGCTGCTGTCCGCCGGAGAGGTTGCCCGGACGCGAATCCGCCTTGTCGGTCAACCCCACCAGCTCGAGTTGATCCATGGCCGCCGCGCGAGCCGCCTCCTTGGACAGGCCGAGCAACTTCTGCGGGCCGAGGGCGATGTTGTCGGCAACGCTCTTGTGCGGAAACAGATTGAACTGCTGGAACACCATGCCGATACGTTGACGCAGCTCGTCGGGATTGTCCTTCAGCACCGACTTGCCGTCGAGCAGGATGTCGCCCTGCTCCGGCTCGTGCAGTCGATTGAGGGCACGCAGCAACGTCGACTTGCCCGAGCCCGACGGACCGATCACCGTTGTCGTCGTGCCGGCCGGAACGTCGATGCTCACCCCGCGCAGCACCTTGTTGTTGCCGAAGGACAGATGAATGTCCTTACCTGAGAGCGAAACAGAAGTCATGTCAGCCTCTTTCCACGACGACGGCCTGCTCGACCGGGTCCAGCGTCTGCTCGGTCTTACCGGTGCGCAGTCGCTTGTCGATGTAGTTCACGAGATGGGTGAGCGGCACGGTCAGGACCAGGTAGAACAATCCGGCCGCGACGAGCGGTGAGAGATTTCCGGTCTGTGCGTTGAGATCTCGGCCGACGGCGAATAGCTCACGCTGGGTGGCCAGCAGTCCCAGGAAGTAGATCAGCGACGAGTCCTTAATCAGTGAGATGAACTGGTTCATCAGCGCCGGCAGGACCCGTCGGACACCCTGTGGGACGACCACCAGATTCATCGAGCGACGACGGTTGAAGCCCAGTGCCCGTGCCGCTTCCATCTGTCCGGCCTCGACGCTCTGGATGCCGGACCGGAAAATCTCACCGATGTACGCCGCCGCGAGCAGCGAGAGTGCCGCAGCGCCCAGCCAATACGGGTTGCCGCCGGTCAGGCCTTGGACCACCGGGCCGATACCGAGGCCGATGATCAGAATGATGACCACCGCGGGGAGGCCGCGGAAGATGTCGGTGTAGACGCGAGCGGGCCACCGTAGCCAGCGCGTGCGAGACAGGCCGGCCAACGCCAGCAGCATGCCGAGGACCGTACCGATGATGCCCGACGCCAACGCCAGAATCAGCGTGTTCGGCAGGCCCACCTTGAACAGGTCGGGGATGGCCGATTTGTACAGCGACCAGTCGAAGAACGTATCCCCCAGCTGCGCCAGTGTGGACTTCTGTTGAACGGCAACGGCTTCGGGCGCGTTCTCGTCGTTCTGTGCTGCTATGGCGGCGAAGTCGGGCAGCTCCGGCTCGGGAGCGGCCTTGCTACCGGGCTTGAAGCCGTCGGGCAATTCGCGCGGAACCCAGTCGGAGTAGAGGGTGGCCCACGTGCCGTCGGCGATCACCGCGTCGAGCCCGGAGTTGAGCGCGTCGATCAGCGGTTGGTTCTCGCGGGCGACGGCCCAGCCGACGAAGTTGTTCAGCGAGAACGTGTTCTGCGTGATCGCGGTGCCGTCCTCCGGCTTGACCAAGCCCTCCGCCTGCTGCGACGGGGCCACCCAGGCGTCGATCTGCCCGGTGCGCAGGTTCGCGTAGGCGGTGTTGTAGTCCGGGAACTTCACCGGATCGAGGCCGAGGGTGTTCACCACGTAGTCGTCCTGCACGGTGCCCTGCACGACGCCGATCCTGGTGCTCGCGTTCAGGTCTTCGAACCGGCTGATCGGCCCGCCGGTCTGTGCCACGAGGGAGAAGTAGCCGAAGTCGTACCCATTGGTGAATCCGACGGTGTTGCGTCGCTCGTCCGTCGTCGTGATCGAGGACGAGCCGACGTCGAAGCGGCGACCGGCAACCTGGGCGAGCAGGCCCGAGAACTCGGTACCCGAGAACTTGATCTGCAGGCCGAGCTTGTCGGCGACGGCCTTCAGCAGCTCGTTGTCGTACCCGGTGTACTGGCCGGTCGAGTCCAGGCAGATGCTCGGCGGCGCGTCGGACAGGGTGCCGACCGTCAGCACTCCCGGCGTCACCAATCCCAGGGCGTTCGTGTCCACGCGGTCCAGCGGAGTGACGTTGTCCGTCGTGTATCGGTCCTCCGTCGCGGCCGCTGCGGCAGCGTCGAAGTTCGTCGGGGTGGACGACGCGCTGTCGACGCCGGGAGGGGCACACAGGTCCGTCGGACCTGCCGCTGCCTGCTCGTCGGAGTTCGACGTGCCACACGCGGCGAGCGTCAGAGCCATCAACAGTCCGAGGACGAGAACCACGAGCGCGCGTGACGCGCGTACGGCAACCATGAACGAAACCCTAAGCGGACCAGGGCCCACTCACCCAAACGGCGTCCACGCAAGGGTTTCGCTCAACGAACTGGTGTCTACCGGTGTGCGTCCCGCCACTCGATAGCCTGGCCCAGTTCCGCCAGGTCGTACTCGGGCCCGTTGACTCCGACGGTGAACAGTGTGGCCCCGGCGTCGACGAAATCCTGGGCTGTGTCTGCACCCGGCCACGCGACCGATCGCGTGATCACCGAGACGTCGCGTCCGACGGTGGTGCCGTGCTGCGCCAGGATTTCCGACTTGTGCTTCAGCGCCTCGAGGTCCGCGAAACTGTGCCAGATGTGTGCGTATTCGGCCACCATCTTGAGCGTCTTCTTCTCGCCGCCGCCGCCGATGAGGATCGGGATGTCGCGGGTGGGTGCCGGATTGCCGACGTCGAGGCGGTTCCTGATCCTGCCGAGGCTTTCCTTCAACAGTGCCAATCGTGAACCTGCTGTGCCGAACTCGTACCCGAAGTTCTCGTAGTCCTTCTCGTTCCAGCCGGCACCGATGCCGAGGATCAACCGTCCGCCACTGATGTGGTCGACGGTACGCGCCATGTCGGCCAGCAGATCCGGGTTGCGGTAACCGCCGCCGGTGACGAGTGCACCGATCTCGACGTTCGAGGTCTGCTCGGCCCACGCGCCGAGCATGGTCCAGCACTCGAAATGCGCGCCGTCGAGGTCTCCGTAGAGGGGGTAGAAGTGATCCCAGTTGAAGACGATGTCGACGCCCGCGTCCTCCGAGCGCAACACCGCGTCGCGGATCAGTTGATAGTCGGGAGCGTGCTGGGGTTGAAGCTGAACACCGATCTTGACGGTCATGTACGTCTCCTCGTCGTGTGGGCTGCGTCTCCCATGATGCACCCGAATGTGCTCAGCCGATGCGGACGCCGCTTTCGGCCATCATCGCGCGGAGAACGAACGCGGCCTCGGAGCCGACGATCTCGCCGACGAGGGTGATGTAGCGGTCGACGAATGCACCGCCGTGCTGCGGCTCGTCCTCGTCACCGAAGTGGTGCGCGAGCTCGTGCAGCACCACCAGTTCCCGCAGCGCCCAGGCAGTGTTGCCCCGATGGAGGGGGACGGCGATGGTGGCCGTGTCGCGCTCGTAGTGGGCAGCGCCCGATCCGGACCGAGCACGCACGATGATCCGGCGTCCGGCGTCGGGCCAGGTGGCCGCGACCCAACCGAGCGCCAAGACTGCATCGACGTATGCCTGCACCGAATCCAGTGACGCGAATTTTCGCTCGATCGGCAACGTGATCTGCGAGCCCATCACCTGCACCATGCGCAGGCCCCGCTCCTCGGCACGGTCGAACATGGTGCGGACCAGTTGTTCTGCGTCGTACACCTTCGAGCGCTGGATGTCCTTGGCGGCCACGGTGAGAGCCTAGGCGAGAACTGCTGCGCGCTCCTCTATCGATAACCTCGGCTCCGGACGCCGGTGCAGCCAGGGTGGTATATATTGCAACTCGTGCATATGACGGTTGCTCGGTGGCCGTCCAACGAAGGGGAGTGCTGTACATGTTCGGACCGTTTCTCGCGAAAGCAGCGTCGACTGTGGTGACCGGCGTCGTGGGTGTCGCCGCCTACAACGGAGTCAAGGGCCTCGTCGAGCGTGCGCCGCTGCGTGACGCCGCAGTCGGTGTGACCTCGCTGTCCATCAAGGGCATGCGCAAGGCCGAGCAGCGGGCCGAGTCGGCACGCTTGGCCGCGGCCGACATCATCGCCGAGGCGAAAGAGAAGAACGGCGAGCAGGCCACTCCCCCGGTGCAGTCCGCACCCCACGACCACGACCACTGATGGCGGAACACTCCGCCGCTGATCTGCTCGAGCCGCCGACGGTCGGTGCGGTGCTCGCAGTCGGTACCGAGTCCGCCAGGACGAGCGTCACCGTGCGCTCCGACGCTGCGGGACGTATGCGCCTGATCGTGCCGGCATTGACGGGCAGCGTCGCCCGCGCAGTGGCGGTCGAAGATCTGTTGACCGCGATTCCCGGTGTGCGAGCGGCGCATGCGTATCCCCGGACAGCGAGTGTCGTGATCTGGTACTCCCGCGAGCGCGTGGACCACGACACCCTGTTCGACGCCGTCGAACGCGGCTCGTCGGTGTCGCTCTCGGCAACAGTCGATCGCATTCCGCATTCCGCGGAGGTCAGCAGCGGAGACGTCATCAGGATGGCGGTCGGCGGAACTGCATTGCTGCTCTTGGGTATTCGACGCTACGGATTTTCTCGCCCTCCGATGCTCGGCCCCACCAGCCGCGTCGTTGCCAGTGGCGTCACGATCTTCACCGGGTATCCGTTCCTGAAGGGGGCGTTGCGATCGCTGAGCGGACGCAAGGCCGCCGGAACGGATGCACTCGTCTCCGCCGCCACCATCGCCAGCTTGTTGTTGCGCGAGAACGTCGTTGCGTTGACCGTACTGTGGCTGCTGAACATCGGTGAGTACCTGCAGGATCTGACGCTGCGTCGTACTCGACGCGCGATCTCCGCCCTCCTCGCCGGTAGTCAGGACACCGCGTGGGTACGCGGACCCGAAGGTGTGGAGATGTCGGTGGACATCACCTCGCTGGTCGTCGGCGACGAGGTCGTGGTGCACGAGCAGGTGGCGATTCCCGTCGACGGCATCATCTGCGACGGCGAGGCCGTAGTGGACCAAGCCGCCATCACCGGCGAGAACCTGCCGGTCACGTTGAACGTGGGCGATCGTGCCTACGCGGGATCGGTGGTGGTACGTGGACGAATCGTGATACGCGCCAACGCCGTCGGGCACGAAACCGCCCTGGGCCGCATCATCGCTCGCGTCGAGGAGGCGCAGGAGGATCGTGGTCGTATCCAGACGGTCGGCGACAACTTCTCCCGGCGGTTCGTGCCGGCGTCGTTCGCGCTGTCACTGCTCACGCTCGTGGTAACCCGCGATGTTCGGCGGGCCATGACGATGCTGTTGGTCGCCTGCCCCTGCGCCGTCGGATTGTCCACTCCCACAGCCATCAGTGCTGCGATCGGCAACGGCGCACGCCGAGGCATGCTGATCAAGGGCGGATCGCACCTCGAGCAGGCCGGACGTGTGGACGCCATCGTGTTCGACAAAACCGGAACCCTGACGGTGGGACGACCGGTCGTCACCAATGTCGTGTCTTTCCACGACGATTGGGATCTGGAGAAGGTTCTCGCCTACGCGGCCAGTTCCGAGATCCATTCTCGACATCCGCTCGCCGCCGCGTTGATTCGCAGTACCCGCGAGCGTCACATCGAGATACCGGCGCACGAGCAGTGCGAGGTGGTCGTGGGAATGGGAATGCGGACCCTCGCCGGGGATCGCACCCTGCTGCTCGGCAGCCAACCGTTGCTCGCATCGGAGAACGTCGAGTTGTCCACCGACGCCCTGGAGTGGGTGGATCGACTGCAGCGCAAGGCCGAGACTCCGCTGCTGCTCGCGGTGGACGGTGTGCTCGTCGGGTTGGTCAGTCTGCGTGACGAGGTGCGACCGGAATCGAGGAAGGTGCTCGATGCCCTTCGGTCGTCGGGCGTCCGCAAGATCGTCATGCTCACCGGTGATCACCCCAAAACGGCCGCCGCCGTGGCGGACGAACTGGGTATCGACGACTGGCACGCGGAAGTCTTGCCGGACGACAAGTTGGCGATGGTGAAGCGGTTACAGGACCAGGGCCACATCGTGGCGATGGTCGGCGACGGAATCAACGACGCCCCGGCTCTCGCCGCGGCCGACATCGGTATCGCGATGGGTATCGCGGGTACCGACGTGGCCGTCGAAACGGCGGATGTCGCACTCTCGGGCGACGAGCTGGGTCGATTGCTCGACCTTCGCGAACTCGGCGGCCATTCGCTCGACGTCATCAAGCAGAACTACGCGATGTCGATCGCCGTGAATGCGATCGGTCTGCTGGTCGGTGCCGGCGGCGCTCTGTCGCCGGTGTTGGCAGCCGTGCTGCACAACGCGTCGTCGGTTGCGGTGGTCGCGAACAGCGCCCGCTTGATCCGCTATCGGCTGGACTAGTCACTCGCTTTCGAGGCGCCGGCATCTACTTCGGGTGTCGGTGCCTCGAAACGCTTTTCAGGTGATCCGGTCTTCCGCGCACGCCCCGAGGTGGCGCTGGCGAGCGAGATCGCGAGTACGGCGAGCGCGACCAATGAGCTGAGCGGTGCCAGGACCACCCACGGCGCGCGTTCGACCGACGCGACACCGTCGGACAGGATCAGCCCCCAGTCCGGAGTCGGCGGTTGCGGGCCCAGGCCCAGGAAGCCCAACGCGGCCAGGGCCAATGCCACACCCGGGAGTCGAAGCACCGCATGACGCAGCACTGCGGGCACAACGCTCGGCACGATCGACCCGAACAGAATGCGGGCTTCACTCGCGCCGAGAGTCGGCAGGATGGCGATGTACGGACGCGCCCGAGCCTCGTCCACGAGCGCGGCAGTGTGCGCCGCGAGCGGTGCCCACGTGACCAGGAGAATCGCCACCGCAGCTCCGCCCGCGCTCGGACCCCACACGGCCGCGATCAGAATGCCGGTCACCACCGGAGGTGCGGCGTTCGAGACCTCGATGAGCCCGCGAGAGGCCCGGGGAATCAAACCGAAGGCCAGACCGACGACGAAGCAACCGAGTGTCACCGCAAGCGACAAGCTGATCGTGGAGACGGCACCCTCGGAGACCCGCGCGAGCAGATCGCGGCCCGATGCGTCTGTGCCGAAAGGGAATTCGGTCGACGGTGGAGCGAACTTCTGCGGTGTCGCGAAGAACGGATCACGTCCCAGTCCGGCGAGCACCATGATCACCAGCGCGGAGGCGGCAGCGATCGGAATCACCCACCGCCGCGGCGACGGGGCGAACACACCGGACGGGATGGGCATCGATCCGCCGCGGAGCGCGCTTCCGAGCATGGCTCGTCGTAGAACTTCCGCGGCAATTCCGAGCACGGCACTGATCGCGAGCAGCAACAGCACGTCGACCTGCAACCCGGGGAGGTTCTGCGATTGCGCATCGCCGAGCGTGGTGCGGCCCAATCCCGGAATGGCGAACACCTTCTCCACTGCAACCGCTCCGCCGGTCATTGCGACCATGACCAGCCCGACCTGCGAGGTCAGGCCCGGTAGGGCCCTGCGCAGAACAGCTACCGCGATCTGTCGGCGGGAGAACCCGGCGACGGTCCAGGTGGTGACCCACCCTTCGGTGAAGGTGACGGCGACCGCGTCGGCCAGCAGTCGTCCGATGAGCCCGCCGGCGGGGAGTCCGAGTGCGAGGGCCGGGAGCACCACGTACTCCGGTCCGCTCCAGCCGTACGCGGGAAACGACAGCCACACCGCGCCGATGACCACGAGTAACGACGCCAGCAGGAACTCGGGAAGCGAGGTCAACGTCGCTGCTCCGGCCCCGGCCGTTCGGCGCGGCTTACCGCGCAGACCTGCTCGCAGAGAGGGGAATACGACGATCGTGGCCACGACGAGGGCCACCACTATGGCGCACCCCATCAAGGTCAGCGAGACGCCGAGTGCGTCGAGGGCACCGGGCAGGACCGGCCGTCCCGTGTTCCACGAATTGCCGAAATCACCCTGCAGCAGTCCGGTGAACCAGTTCCAGAACATCCGAACCGGTCCCACGTCCAGCCCGAGGTCCTGACGAATGGCGTCGAGAGCCTCCTCGGTCGCTTCCTGCTCGGCGGATCGTGCTCGCAAAATGCTCAGTGCGGGATCGCGAGCGGAGAGCCACGGCAGCATTCCGAGGATGACCACGACCCCGAGAACCGAGGCGATTCGCGAGGCGGCGACGATCCAGGTTCCCTTCTTCACGGTGTCATTCGATGCTGGTATCGGCGGTGATCAACGCACGCTCGCGGGGGTCGCGGGCGACATCGGCGACCGAGTTCGATTCGCCCTGGATGACGCGTTCGTGCAGCATGGGAACGGCAGCATCCGCTTCGAGGATGAGCCGCTCGGCCTCGAGGATCGCGGCGCGTCGTTCGGCACCGGGATCGGTGGCCGACGCGGTGGCCAGAGCGTCGTCGACCGCGGGATCGCAGAACTGCGAGATGTTGAACGATCCCTCGCATGCGAAGTCGGAGTACATGTACGCGACGGGGTCGCCGGAGTCGAGAACGGTCGCCCGCGAAAGGATGAATGCATCGAATCGGCCCTCGACGGCGTCGGTCTCGATGAACTGGTATTCCCGTACGACCTGCTCGACGATGAACCCCTTCGCCTCGAGCTCCTGCTGCAACAGCACGGCCACCTCGGGAAGCTCGGCGCGGTCGGTGAACGTCGCCAGTGTGATGCGCTTTCCGGCGGCGTCGCCGGCCGGCGTCTCGGTGCGATCCGGTCGGTCGGCCGCCCACGGAAGTGCCGGGCCCAGAAGGCCGTTGGCAGCATCCGCCCGTCCCTCGTAGACCTGCTCGACCAGACGGTCCTTGTCGACGGATTCGCGGGCTGCGGCACGCATCGCCGGATCTGCGAAGACGCCGTTCGCGGTGTTCAGGTAGAGCGTGTTGGTACGCGGCATCGGAACCTCGTGAATCAGGTCCTCCTCGACCTGCGCGGCCTGCGACACGGGCACGGCTTCGACGACGTCGGCCGTGCCGTTCCGCAACGCTGCTGCTCGGGCGGTGCCGTCGGGAACGAAGTCGACGTCGAATCCGGCGAGCTGGGCAGGGTCGCCCCAGTAGTCGTCGTTGCGGTCGAGCGATGCGCTCGAGGTTCCCTGAACATCGGTGAGGACGAACGGCCCGGTGCCGTGTCCGATGGGATCGACCGGTCCGTCGCCCTCGTATGCCGCCGGGGCGAGGATGGAGAGCTGAGGACTCGAAAGACGTTGCGGTACCAGCGGATCGGACAGTTCGGTCGCCACGGTCACGGTGTCCTCGTCGACGGCCGAGACGGTCATCTCGACGCCGTCGAGGATGCGCGGTTTGGGTGCGGCCTGCGTCGCGGCCGTCAGCGCGGTCACCACCGCGTCGGCGTTCAGCGGTGTTCCGTCGTGAAATCTCACGTCGGGACGAAGGTCGAAGCTCCACGTCAGGTCGTCGACTCGGTTCCACTCGGTGGCCAACGCCGGCAGTGCTTCGCCGAGGTCGTCGAGCTGAACCAGCGTCTCCGCCGTGGACCAGCGGGAGAGCTTGAATGCGTCGTCGCTGAATTGAGACAGAGCCGAACGCGGTGGTTGCAGCATGGCCACCCGGGCCCGGTCATCGCCTCCCTCGTTGGTCGACGAGGAGAAGCAACTGGTCAGGGCCAGCACGCCGACGGCCCCGACCGCTCCAGCCTTCAGCGCGCGAATACTGTTGGTGCTCATGCAATCTCCTGTGAATCAATAGTTCGTTGGTGTGGAAGTCGGGGCACGGCATCGAGAAGGTCGCGCGTGTGTCGATGCTGCGGATCGGTGAGGACCGAAGCGACGGAGCCGGTTTCGACGATTCGGCCGTCGCACAGGACGAATACCTCGCGGCACGATCGCGCGACCACCGACAGGTCGTGCGAGACGATGAGCAGGGCGGTGGACGTTCGGTCGCACAACTCGTCGAGAACATCGAGTACCTGCTCACGCAGATCGAGATCCAGTCCGCTGACCGGTTCGTCGGCCAACAGGTACTCGGGTTCGCACGCCACTGCTCGCGCGATCGCCACGCGCTGGTTCTGTCCGCCCGAGAGTTCCGCCGGCCGGCGCGCGAGGTAGCGATCGTCCATTCCCACCGCGGCCAACGCTTTCGTGGCGAGTGCCACATGGTCTCCCTCGGCGCCGAGTAGGCGCAACGGCGTTGCGACGAGATCGAGAACGGAGCGCCGCGGATCGAGAGACGTCGCAGGATCCTGGGGGATGTACTGCACCCGTTTACGGAACCACCGCATCGCCTTGGCCTTGACAGGGACCACGGCGGTGCCGTCGAGCGTGACGGCACCCGAATCCACGCGATCGAGCGCCAGCAGCAATCGCAGCAGGGTGGTCTTGCCGGAACCGGATTCTCCGACGAGGGCCGTTCTGGTGTTCGGCAGCACCTCGAGACTCACGTTCTCGAGGGCGGTGTGACTGGTACCGCGGCGCTCGAACCGGCGCGTCACCGCAGCGGCGGCCAGGCTCATCGGACGCGGCTTCCCGGTAGGTTCGCCATCGGATCGGCTGCCTGCGCCTGGGCGATCAGAGATTCGGTCAGTCTCGCGCGCGGATTCTCGAGCACCTCGGACGTCGACCCCTGCTCGACGATTTCCCCGCGGTCCATGACGATCAACCGAGTGCACAGTTGGGCCGCGACGGCAACATCGTGGGTGATGAAGAGCAGAGCACTGTCGACGGCTCGCAGAGCGGTCAGCACCCGCGCCTGGGTGACGACGTCGAGCGCTGTGGTGGGCTCGTCGGCCACGAGCAATGGGCTGCGGCAGGCGATCGCGAGCGCGATGCACACTCGTTGACGCTGACCACCCGAGAGCTCGAGCGGGTAGGAGGCGAGGATCCGTGCCGGGTCGGAGAACCCCACCTGTTCCAGCAGCTCGGCGGTGTCGGACGTGCTCGCGCGGGCCGGGGCGCTCAGCTGCTTTCCGACGGTGACCATCGGGTTCAGCGCCGTCGCCGACTGCTGGAAGATCATTGCCGGTCGGGCACCGCAGTGCCGTCGGGGAGTCGGCAGGCCGGCGACGTCATGCCCATCGACGGTGATCGTTCCCGTGGAGGTGATGCCGGGAGGGAGATGGCCGATGATCGCGGCGGCCGTCAACGACTTCCCCGACCCCGAGGATCCGAGCAGTCCGACGCGTTCGCCCTCCGATACCTCGAACGAGACGTCCGTGACGACGCTGTTTCGGCGCGCGTCGATGCACAGGCCCTCGACGACGAGCATGGGTCTCCCTGGATGAATGATCACTAGCGTTGACGACACTGATTGCGACAATCGTTGTCGATTGACTCTAGGGCGCACTCGGCGGGTATACAAATCGGTGCGGGTCATCGACGGAGTAGACAAAGGAGGGCGGAAGAGATGAGGGCGAAGACCGACAGATCGCCGACGCGATGGCGGTGGTCGTTTCTCGTCGATCTGCGTCGAGCCACCCCCACCGTCCGACTGCTCGTGCTCACTCAAATGACCTTCAACATCGGCTTTTTCATGGTCTTGCCGTACCTGTCGGTGCATCTGACGAGCGACCTCGGACTCGGGGCCGCGCTCGTGGGAGTGGTGCTCGGCATCAGAACGTTCTCGCAGCAGGGGCTGTTCTTCGTCGGTGGCACTCTCGCCGATCGGTGGGGCATCAAGCCGGTCGTTCTCGTCGGGTGCGTGCTGCGGGTCGCGGGATTTGTGGGCCTTGCTTTCGCCGACTCGCTCACGGCCGTGCTGATCGCCACGGTGATGGTCGGCTTCGCAGCCGCATTGTTCTCTCCTGCAGTGGAATCCGCAGTAGCGATCGAGGCGGGTAAGAGCGAGCGCAACGACGGTGCGACGCGGGTCGAGACGTTCGCATTGCTCTCGGTGTGCAGTCAGATCGGCTCGTTCACCGGCCCGCTGGTGGGCTCGCTACTGCTCCTCGTCGACTTCCGCGTCGCGTGCCTGGTGGCGGCCGGCATATTCGTTCTGGTCATCGCGGCGCACATTCGGTGGTTGCCGCGCGAACGCGGTGAGCATCGCGACGATCCCTGGCTGTCGGGTTGGACCGACGTGGTGCGCAACCGAACCTTCGTGCTGTTCGCGGTCGCGATGAGCGCACAGCTGGTGGCCTACAACCAGCTGTACCTGCTGCTGCCGCTCGAGGTCGAACGGGCGTGGGGATCGCAGACGGTGCTGGGCTGGTTCTTCGCTATTTCGGCCGTACTCGTGGTCTCGACGCAGCTGCCGATCACTCGACGCGTCGCTGGGACATCACCTCGGGTGACGCTGCCCATCGGATTCGCCGTCATGGCAGCATCTTTCGTCCTGGTCGCGATATTCAGTCCCTTGGAATTGAACGGTCTGGTCGGGCTGATCCCGGCTGCGCTCTTCGTGCTGCTCCTTGCCCTCGGACAGATGATCGCCATGCCTCAAGCCCGAGACCTGGTGCCGCGCATGGCCGCCGAACGCCGACTGGGTTCGTACTACGGATTCATGGCCTCACTCGGCGGCATCGGCGTACTCATCGGATCGATCGCAGTCGGTGCCGTGATCGACGCGTCCCCCGAGACCGGCTGGGGTGCGGCTGTCCCCTGGCTGGTCGCGGCCCTGTTCCCGATCGCCAGTGTCATCGGACTTCGGGTGGTCTTGGCGCGCCTCGACTGAGCGCTCCGCCCCGTTCGCCCCCAATCCCCCGCCCGCCCCCAATTCCCCGCCCGCCCCCAGTCCCCCGTTCGCCGACCCAGCCCCCCGCAAACGCGAGCGCGTTTGTCATACGCGAGCGGGTTCGCTCCCTGAACCTCGGCGATTCCCCGTGCACCTGGCGAACGCACGCGCGTTTGCGGAATTCCCGGCTACACCCGAATTCGCAGCACCGCGATTCTTCCGTCCTGGGTAAGCTCGAACCAGTACGCCAGGTTCACCGGACTACCGGGGAAGTCGCCCGAAATCTGCGCCGTTGCCATTCTCCCGGAACCGGATTCGACGACGGACAGTACGTCGTAGTGCACCTGCGGCACTTCGGTTCGCCAGCTCCGGATCGCGTCGATGCCGTGGTATTCGCGGCCCTCGTCCTCCACCACGGCGTCGGGGGCGAAGAGGTCGAAGTAGGGCTCCAAGTCGGCCATGGGCGCGAGCTCGAAGTAGCGGTCGATGGTCTGCGATTCGGTCATGAACTCACTGTCACCCCTCCCCCACGGGGAGAGTCCAGAATGTAGCCATGAACGGATTGCTGACGATCGGCGAGTTCTCTCGCATCACGCACTTGTCGGTCAAGACTCTGCGGCGCTACCACGAGTCGGGGTTGCTCGAACCTGCAACAGTGGACGACTATTCGGGATACCGGTACTACGCGACGGATCAAGTGGCGACGGCACAGATCATCAGTCGGTTCCGCAGCATGCAGATGCCCGAGCGTGAGGTGCGGGCGATCGTGCACACGCCGGACCCCGACGCTCGAGCCCGGTTGATCTCCGAACACCTCACTCGGCTCGAGCGGCAGTTGGACGACACGCGATCAGCAGTGACGGCACTACGCCGGCTGTTGGATCCGGCTCCGCCCACTATCGATGTTCGACGCGTACTCACCCAACAGTGTTCGGTAGCAGCAATTTCCGAGGTGGTCGACGCGTCCGACGTGTTGGGCTGGTACTCCGACGCGATGGCCGAGATCGATGCAGCCGTCGCCCACACCACTGGACCACCAGGCGGGCTGTACGACAACGAGTTGTTCACCGAGGGTCGCGGCCAGATGACCGTGTTCGTTCCCACCGCCCATGCCCCGTCCGCTGGGAGAATCCGGCCGATGACGCTACCGCCCGTCGAACTCGCGGTGACGGTGCATCACGGACCCCACGACGACATCGACGTCACCTATGGCGCTCTGGGGGTGTACGTGGAGACCAACGGCCTCGCTATCGCCGGGCCGGTTCGCGAGGTCTACGCCGTCGGGCCACGTGATACCGACAACTCGGCGCTGTGGCGCACGGACATCGGCTGGCCGGTTTTCTTTGCCTCTCCGACGACTACATAACCAGTTGCCACCCGATGTCACGGTCAGTGCGACCGGCGTAAGCGCAGCATCTTTAGCTACTTGCCACGCGGCGGCGTTGAGTGGCTGGCAAAAGAAGAGGGTGTAGTCGAATGCCCGTGTGCAATCAGCTGTTGACCAATTGACTGGCCCGCTGGAAAGTCACTCCGAGTAGTGACCCGATGTCGCGAACCGGGACCTGGGCGCTGGCGAGTTTCTTGGCAAACTCCTGTGCGGCGGCTTTGACGCGTACCTCTTCCTCGGTCACGCGGGCGCGCTGCGCCTTGATGTCGGCAACGCGGACGGCGAGGTCCTCTCCGCCTGGCTCCAGTTGGATGCTTTGGTCTATGTCGACTTCTGCGAGAGCCACGCCGGTTTCGAGCGCAATCAGCTCTTTCGCCATGGTCGGCACGTCGTCGATGCGGCGTGCCTGCGTCAGTGCGTCGAGTTCAGGGACTGCGATCGTCCACCACTTGCCGTCTCGGGTGACGGACACCGAATAAACCTTGCCCACTACTGCGCCTCCTTCATCGCCGCGAGAATCCTGCGATACACACCGGGTGATATCGTTCGATGCCCGTCGGGCACAGTGACTTTGACCAAGCCATCGGATGAGACCCACGTGCTGTGTGAACCCACGGTGCGGTCCCGCGAAAACCCGGCAGCCTTCAGTGCCTTCACCACCGTCCTTGTCGGCTGATCTGCGATCAAGAATAGTCCCCCATACTAGACTTATTCTAGTCAAATGCACTAGACGGATTGCTTTCGTGAGTTTCGCGTAGATACCTGGCCTTTATCTGCAGTCGGACGAACGTTTCACGTCGTCGACGGTCGGGGATTCAGCGTCCCAACTGCTTGCTTGCACCGTCGATTTCGGCATGAGCACCGATTTTCGCGTTTCGTCCCGCTCGATCTCCTGCCTTACGTGCGCCCTCGGAATAACTGGCGTTCGCACTCTGGCCCCTCCAGTGTCCTCGTGCAGTCGAGGTCTGTCGGTAGTAGTCACGGAGTTCGATCTCTTTGTTGCGCAACACCAGTGCCGTTCCCGCCCCCTGCTGCTCCTGCTCGATCGCCTTCGCTTCGGTCTCCTTCTTGACCTCGTTCAGTCGTTGCCCGATGCGGGCTGCGAACGCGGTCTGGAAGTTGAGCCGAGCTGTCACAGCGGCGACGGGCACTTCCTCACGCCGGGTGTAGCGTCGGCGATTCTTGATCTCCGTGACGGTACGAATTGCTGTCTCGGATTTGTAAGCACCGGACTTGATGTACCCGTCCGAGGCCCTAACCATCTGAATCAACAGAGAAGAATAAAGGGCCTCGGTGATCTCGATGTCGGAGTCGAACCCGTAAGCGAACACCTGCGTCGACGACCTCGACACATCGCACTGGACATCGTTGGCGTGCGCGATGGACACGAACAGGTGGACGTACGTCTTGAGTCCACGCTTGCCCGGCTCTCCGATGGGGATCACCTTCTGGCTCGGCGTCGCCTGCCGCTCTCGTGATGCGCTGTGCGAACGAGCCACTGCCAGATCCACCGACGCCGACGTGGCCAAACGCTGCGCTGCCTCCATGAAGGCCTCGGCCTCGTGGGGATTGTCGGTGGACTCGGCCTGGCGCAACAAACCGCCGATCCGCGTCAGCATCTTGTCCGAACTCATGAGCGAAAGGCTACCGGGCACCTCCGACACGTCCGGGTTGACCAATTCAGGAACGCGATAATGACCACCACACGGTGAGTTGTGTGCCACAGTACCCATCGACATATGTGTCGGGGGAGCATCACAGCACGATTCCGCATGCCGATCTCCGGGCGCATACCACCGCGTAGAAGTAAGTGGAGAGAACAATGGCGTCTTTGATCACGAAGGTTGCAGTGGTTGCGACAGCGGCCACGCTGCTGACGCTCACCGGATGTTCGAGCGAGAGCGACTCGAGCAGCGATTCGGGTGCTGCATCCGAAAACGCCGACGGTCGTGGGCCTATCACCTATGTAGAGGGCCAGGACACCACGGAGACCGGCGTCGTCCAGCAGATCATCTCGGAGTGGAACGCGGCCAACCCCGATCAGGAGGTCACCTTCAAGGAGCAGTCGGCCGACGCCGATCAGGCCCACGACGATTTCGTACAGCAGCTCCAGGCGCAGCAGAGCGACTACGACGTGATGGCACTCGACGTCGTCTGGACCGCCGAGTTCGCGGCCAAGGGCTGGCTCGTTCCGCTCGAGGGCGAGTTCGCACTCGACAACGCAGGTGTTCTGCCTGCGACCGTCGCGAGCGCAACGTACAACGGCACGCAGTACGCCGCACCGAAGAACACCAACGGCGGACTGCTGTACTACCGCAGCGATCTGCTCCCCGAGGCACCCACCACCTGGGCCGAGCTCACCGAGGATTGCCAGGTCGCACGGGACAACAACATCGATTGCTACGCAGGGCAATTCGCCCCCTACGAAGGTCTGACGGCCAACGCGTCGGAGATCATCAACGCACACGGCGGATCGATCGTTGCCGAAGACGGCAAGACCCCGACCGTCGACAGCCCGGAGGCCAGGGCCGGACTGCAGACCCTCGTCACCGCGTTCGAGACCGGCGTCATCCCGGCTCAGGACACCACGTTCAAGGAGTCCGAGAGCCAGCAGGCGTTCCAGGACGGACAGGCGCTGTTCCTCCGCAACTGGCCGTACGTCTACGGCACAGCTGCTGAGGAAGGTTCGGCTGTGGCCGGCAAGTACTCTGTCGCACCGCTTCCCGGAGTCACCGGAGTCGGCACCTCGACCCTCGGCGGATACAACGCCGCGATCAGCGCATACTCCGAGAACAAGGCCACGGCCGCCGACTTCCTGCGATTCATGCAGGGCGAGCAGGCCCAGCGCATCATCGCCGAGGGCGCTCTGCCGCCCGTGCTGTCGTCGCTGTACGACGATCCCGCACTGATCGCCGCGATGCCGTACCTGCCCGCATTGAAGGCGTCCATCGAGAACGCAGTTCCGCGTCCTGTCACCCCGTTCTACCCGGCCGTCTCGAAGGCCGTGCAGGACAACGTTTCTGCCGCCATCAAGGGTGAGAAGAGCGTGGACCAGGCGATCACGGACATGCAGGCCGGTATCGAAACCGCCGGCGCCAGCTGATTTCGGGAGAACCAATGGCTGTACCTGCTGGTGTGACCAGTGGGGCCGCCGCAACCACCGCGGCCGGGGGCTCGTCCCCCGGCCGCGGTCGGCATGTGCGGTCCAAGAAAAAGCGGTTCGGCCTGACGCCGGGTCGCGCCTGGCTGTTGATCGCACCGACGCTGGTGATCCTCGCGATCGTCATCGTCTACCCGGTGATCCGAGCGCTCGTGATGTCCTTCTCCAAGGACCCCGGTCTCGATCCCGCTACCGGCATGTTCGTCGCCGGTGGCTCGGCAGGTTTCGACAATTACACGCACTGGATCCTGCAGCAGTGCACGTCGGCGTCGGGCACGCTGGTGCCATGCCCGCCGGGAACCCTCGGGTCCCAGTTCTGGGGCGCGGTCGGCAACACCGCATTCTTCACGGTCGTGACGGTCTCCATCGAGGTGGTGATCGGTTTCGCGATGGCCGTCATTATGGGTAAGACCTTCGCCGGTCGCGCTCTGCTGCGCGCCGCGATCCTCATCCCGTGGGCCATTCCGACGGCGGTGACGGCCAAGCTCTGGTACTTCATCTTCGCGTACGACGGAATCGCCAATCGCATTCTGGGAACCAACATCCTGTGGACGGGTGACGCCTGGCCTGCCCGCTTCGCAGTCATCATCGCCGACGTATGGAAAACGACGCCGTTCATGGCTCTGCTCATTCTCGCTGGGCTGCAGATGATTCCGGCCGATGTCTACGAAGCGGCCCGGGTCGACGGGGCGTCGGCATGGCAGCGTTTCACCAAAATCACGCTGCCACTGGTCAAGCCGGCTCTCATGGTCGCAATTCTGTTCCGCACCATGGACGCGTTGCGCATGTACGACCTGCCCGCCATCCTCACCGAGGGCAACCCCGCCACTCGTACCATTTCCATCCTGGTGGTGGAGCAGATCCGGCAGGGATTCAACAGCGCTGCCGCACTGTCGACCATCTCGTTCATCATGATCTTCGTCGTGGCGTTCATCCTGGTGAAGTTCCTCGGAGCCAATGCCGTTGCCACGCAGGAGAATCAGCGCAAGGGGGCCGGTCGATGAAGCAGGCCCGCATCTATCTCGGTGTTGTCGTCATCCTGGTATGGGGGTTGGCGCCGTTCTACTGGATGGTCGTCACCGCGTTCCGCGACCCGCGCTACACCTTCGACACGACGCCGTGGCCGACGCACGTCACCTGGCAGAATTTCGAGACTGCTCTGTCGACGGCGAACGGGAACAACTTCCTTCGCGCTGTCGGCAACAGCCTGATCGTGGGCGGCGCGACCACCCTGATCGCGTTGGTCATCGGCATCTTCACGGCATACGCGCTCTCTCGCATCGACTTTCGCTTCAAGTACGTGGTGACGGGCATCATCCTCGGTGCGTCGATGTTTCCCGTCGTTGCTTTGGTGACCCCGCTGTTCCAGTTCTTCACCAACATCGGGTGGATCGGCAGTTACCAGGCGATGGTCATCCCGAACATCTCGTTCGTCCTACCGCTGACGATTTATACGCTGGCGGCGTTCTTCGCCGAATTACCCTGGGAACTCGAAGAAGCCGCACGAATCGACGGTGCCGGGCGTTTCCAGGCTTTCCGGCTGGTGATGTTGCCTTTGGCCGCACCGGCCCTGTTCACGACCGCGATCCTGGCATTCATCGCAGCGGTGAACGAGTACTTGCTCGCCAGTCAGCTCTCGAGTGACAGCACCGAACCGGTGACCGTGGCCATCGCGCGTTTCACCGGCAACGATCCGCTCGTCGTGCCGTACGCCGCGATCATGGCCGCGGGCACCATCGTTGCGATTCCACTGGTGATCATGGTCCTGCTGTTCCAGCGCCGCATCATTTCAGGATTGACGGCGGGCGGCGTCAAGTCGTGACGGCGCAGGACCACTTGCAGTTGCTGGCAGGCATTCTCGGGTTCTTCGCATTGGTGGCTCTCGGTTTCGCCGTAGCCGGGATCGTCGGCGGTGATCCCCGCGTGCTGTCGTCGGTAGCGCTGCTCGGTCTGCTCGTGGCACTGTGGTTCGTCGTCAAGAAGATTCGCTGAAACTCGTCTTTGCGATTGCCACCAGTTCGGTCGAGGCAGGACTCATCGCGTTGCGCCACACCAGGGCCAGCACTGCGGCGGTGTGCGAGTCGGTCAGTTCGACGGCAACGAGATTGTCGGCGTAGGACGACGCCATCGAGGCGCTGAGTATTGCAACCCCCAGCCCCCTCGCCGCGAGGTCCGCTACGGCGTCGGGAGCAGTGGCCTGCAACGTGATGGGCGGTGTCAGTCCGACGTCCGCACAGTCCCTGTCGAACACCGCACGAATGCCGGTGCCCTGCGGTAGTGCAACGATCGGGTGTTCGCACACCTGGGCCAGCGTTACTTCTCGATGCTCAGCCAGTGAGTGCGTGGGCGGAACGGCCGCGACGATCCGCTCGTCGATCACGACCATCGAGTCGAGCCCGTCAGGGGTTCGAGCGGCGACACCGACCAATGCAACGTCTAGCTCACCGGATCGAACATCTGCAACCAGCTGATCCGAATTACCCTCTTGCAGTGAAAGTTCGACGCCGCGATGAGCCTTGTGGAAACGCGCCAACGCGTCGAACAGTGGTGGGACGGTGCACGCAGTGACCATGCCGACGGCCAGTGAACCGCGCAGTAGTCCCGTCACATCGTCGACGGACTGTTTCACCGATCCTGCTGCGGCCAGTGTGGCGCGAGCTTGTGTCAGTGCTGCCTCACCGGCCGTGGTCAAAGTGGCTGTGCCACCGGACCTGTCGATCAGCTCGGCGCCGAGCTCTCTTTCGAGCGCCCGGATTTGCGCGCTGACCCCGGATTGGCTGATGTGTACGCGTGCGGCAGCGCGGGTGAAGTTCGCTTCCTCGGCGACCGCGACGAAGTATTCGAGTTGTCTCAGTTCCACTGCTGCGTCCCCAGATCGGGACCCTCACCGGCGTCGAGCCGGGCCACGCTGCGCTTGGGTGCCGTGATGCGATAGCTGCAGTCGATCAATTCGGCGGCCTCGGCCCAGACGTCGTCGGCGGCCTCGTCATCGTGGGGCATGCTCAGGTCGAATCCCACCCAGCCTGCGGGTCCGAGGTAGGCCGGATGGAAGTAGCGGGGCTCGAGTTCGCAGGCCCGCTGCTCCTCGGCGCTCTCGCATTTGACGACGATCGAGAGATCGAACTGGTCGCCGCCTTTGACGCCGCCGCCGAAGTAGATGAACACCGAGGCCGTGCGGAAGGTCGGTCTGCCGTGGGAGATCTTCTCGGTCACGTCGGGGTAGGTGAACGCAAGTGCGCGCACTCGTTCGAGAACCGGATGCTTCGAGGTGGGATCGATTGCCACGTGAGAACGATAGCGCGAGTTGTCTAGCTGCGGCTATGAGTGAAAGTGATCGTGGTGATCGGAACCAACTGTTGGACTTCTGACACTGTCGACTCGAGACTCGAATTCATGACACAGACACCCGAAGAAATCGCAGCGACCTACTTCGAAGCCTGGAAGGCGAAGGACTTCGACACACTGGCCTCGATCCTGCACCCCGATGCCACGTTCCGAGGGCCGCTGGGCACGGCCGAGAGCGGCGAGGAATGTGTGGCTGGGTTGAAAGGAATGTCGGAAATCGTCTCCGACGTCGAGATCGCCCACGTCTTCGTCGATGGCCCGAACGTACTGACGTGGTTCGACCTACACACGTCGATCGCACCCCCGGCATCGACCGCGAACTGGCAGCGCATCGAGAACGGAAAGATCACGGAAATCAGGGTGACATTCGATCCGCGAAACATCATCGCTGCGGGATCGACGAACGCCCGCCGGCACTCGATGTGACATTTGGTGGCCCTTTTGGGGGTCAATGTCACGTTGAGTGGACCGGCGGGCGTCGGTGCCGCGGAGAATTACGCGTCGATGATGAACGCTTCGAGCTGCTCGCGGGCGACGTCGTCGGCCAGCTGCTTCGGCGGGCTCTTCATCAGGTAGGCCGATGCCGGGATGACCGGTCCACCGATGCCGCGGTCCTTGGCGATCTTGGCGGCGCGGACTGCGTCGATGATGACGCCGGCGGAGTTGGGCGAGTCCCATACTTCGAGCTTGTACTCGAGGTTGAGGGGGACGTCACCGAAGGCGCGGCCTTCGAGGCGGACGTAGGCCCACTTGCGGTCGTCGAGCCAGCCGACGTGGTCGGAGGGTCCGATGTGGACGTCCTTGGCGTTGAATTCCCGCTGCAGGTTCGACGTGACGGCCTGGGTCTTGGAGATCTTCTTCGACTCGAGGCGGGTGCGCTCGAGCATGTTGAGGAAGTCCATGTTGCCGCCGACGTTGAGCTGCATGGTGCGGTCGAGCTGCACGCCGCGGTCTTCGAAGAGCTTGGCCATGACGCGGTGGGTGATGGTGGCACCGACCTGGCTCTTGATGTCGTCGCCGACGATGGGGACGCCTGCGTCCTCGAACTTCTTGGCCCAGACGGGGTCGGAGGCGATGAAGACGGGGAGGGCGTTGACGAAGGCGACGCCGGCATCGATGGAGGCTTGTGCGTAGAACTTGTCGGCTTCTTCGGATCCGACGGGCAGGTAGGACACGAGGACGTCGACCTTGGCGTCGCGCAGTGCCTGGGCCACGTCGACGGGCTCGGCGTCGGAGATCTCGATGGTCTCGGAGTAGTACTTGCCGATGCCGTCGAGGGTGGGGCCGCGCTGGACGCTGACGGTGCTCGGGGGCACGTCGGCGATCTTGATGGTGTTGTTCTCGCTGGCGAAGATGGCCTCGGAGAGGTCGAAGCCGACCTTCTTGGCGTCCACGTCGAACGCGGCGACGAACTCGACGTCGCGGACGTGGTACTTGCCGAACAGGACATGCATCAGGCCGGGAACGCTGGCGTTCTCGTCTGCGTCCTTGTAGTACTCGACACCCTGGACCAGGGATGAGGCGCAGTTGCCCACACCCACAATGGCCACGCGGATTGCGTTGTTGTTCTCACCCATGGTCGGGTTCTCCTTCTGTCTTGACTGTCCTGTTTGGTGCTGTGGTGGACGGTGCTGGGGTGGGGCCGGCCTGCTCGGCTGCGATGACTTCGTTGAGCCACCTCACCTCGCGTTCGCTCGATTCGAGACCGAGCTGGTGTAGCTGCCGGGTGTAGCGGTCGAGAGTTCCGTTCGCCTTGGCCACAGCGTCGCGGAGACCTTCTCGGCGCTCCTCGACCTGGCGACGTCTGCCTTCGAGAATGCGGACTCGGGCTTCCGCGGGAGTCCGACTGAAGAAGGCGAGATGTACGCCGAATCCGTCGTCGGTGTAGTTCTGCGGTCCGGTATCGGCCACCAGTTCGGCAAATCGTTCCCTGCCGAGGGGGGTGAGCACGTACACCCGTTTCGCTCGTCGTTTGACGAGCAGTTCGGGACCGGCGTCCTCGGCGATGAGACCGTCGGTTTGCAGTCGACGGAGCGCCGGGTAAAGCGATCCGTACGAAAACGCTCTGAAAGCTCCGAGCAGGCCGGTCAGCCGTTTGCGGAGCTCGTAGCCGTGCATGGGTGCTTCGAGAAGCAAACCGAGAATTGCGAGCTCGAGCATGCAACTCCCCCTTCTCGGATCACACGATCACATCAGGCGATGCGATCGACCGCACTATCGAAGAATGTATCGCGCCGATACATGTTGTGACAAACCGATGACCTTTTCTCGTGGCGTACATCGGCAGCGGGAGATGCGTTTTTTCGGATTCGGCGCGGGTATCGAAGCAGGAAGCAACTGCATCGAAGGAGAGCACCATGAACCAACACGATCGAATACCGGGCCGGTCCAGTGCGGACAACCATGCCGGAGATTCCCAGGTCGCGGATCTGTCGACGGTGCAACTGGTCGAGCGCCTGACCACCCAGGTCTCGACGCTCGTACGAACCGAGATCGACGCCGGACTCGCCGAGGTCAAGAGCAAGGGAAGCAGGCTCGGCCTGGGCGTCGGAATCTCCGGCGCGGGGGCACTGCTGCTGTTTCTCGGCCTCGCCACAGCGATCGCTACGGCAGTGCTCGGTCTCGCGACCGTGCTGTCCGCCTGGCTCGCGGCGCTGATCGTCACGGTCGTAGTGCTGGCGATCGGCGGCATCCTGGCCGCGGTCGGGGCATCACGAGCCAAGAAGGCTCTGCCGCCGGTTCCCGCCGACACCGCCGCACGAGTGAGCGACGACATCTCCGCAGTGAAGGAGGGAATCCGATGACCGATACACCTGCACACAGCGCTCCCGGAGGCTCGGATCAGCCGCCCAGCATCGAAGAACAGCGTTCCGAGTTGGCCGAGACCGTCTCCGCGCTCGCGGCCAAAGCAGACGTACCGACTCGAGTGAGCAACGAGGCCTCCCGCCAGGCCGCGCGAGCGTCCGACGCGGTGCGCGAGAGGCCCGGCGCTACCGCTGGAGTGGCCGGCGCCGTTGTGGCGGTACTGCTGGTGACGCTTCTTCTTCGTCGTCGACGTACGAGAAAGGCATTCCGATGAGTGCGGTATCCAAGGCGTTCTACACACCGATGTCGTTGGCGACCAGCGTGCTGGGCGGGATGGCGGCCGGTGCGGTGTTCAAGCAGGTGTGGAAGCGCGTCGGCGACGACGATGCTGCCGCGCCCGATCCGAAGGATCTGAGCCGCTCCGTGCAAGAAGTGCTGATTGCGGCAGCAGTTCACGGTGCGGTGTTCGGCCTCGTCAAGGCCGCTGTCGATCGAGCAGGCGCGACCGGCTATCGCGCCGTCACTCACGAAAGCCCGAAGTAGAGTACTGCGCGCGTCCGCAGCCGTAGCCCGAGAACGTACTGTGCGACGCATGACCCCGGTCGACGCGCTCGCTGCCGCTGCCGCCCTGCATCTCGGCTTTCAGCTGGTAGTGACGGGCGTTGTCTACCCCGCGCTGGCGGAGGTGCCGGAAGACGACTGGCCGCGTGCACACAACGCCCACTCGCGGCGGATCACCCTCGTCGTCGGGCCGGTCTATGGACTACTTGCTGCTGCGTGTCTGTGGGTGTTGGTGGCCGGTTCGGTCGACCCTTTCGTGCTGATCAGCGCGGCCGGCGCAGTGATCTCCGCGCTCGCCACTGCGGTCGTGGCTGCCCCTGCCCACGGCGAACTAGGGCGTACGGGACGTACTGAACACCTGATGCATCGGCTGCGAACAGCAGACCGCGTACGTCTCGGTGGTGCAGTGCGGTGTGCCGCCTTCGCTCTGGTGGCGTGACCGAACCCGGGCCGGATGAACGGATCAGCGAACCGGTGCCACCATGAGCACCGCGTCGACTCGGTACTCGCCCCACTGCTGCGCAGACGTCCCGATTCGGTGCCATCCTCGCCTGTCGTAGAAGCCGAGGGCGGTGCTACTCGGATCGACGAGCAGCACCGGTATCCGGCCCGCGTCCCGTGCAGCATTCACTGCGTGGGCGAGCAACGTCGTTCCGCTGCCCGGTACGCAGCCGTCGGTCACCAAGCGCGACACGACAGCGAGTCGATCGGCACCGACCCCCGTTGCTCGCTGCCACTGCGCGCTCGCGTCGTCCGCACCGGCATCCTGTTCCGGCGATGCCGTCGGATGCAGCGCGATATGTCCGACGACGGCGTCGTCGTGTTCGGCGACCCAGGCTGCGAGTTCGTTCGGTGCGGCCAGCCAGTCGGCTCGCACCGCCGCTGCGCGCACGGGATAGCGATGCGTCGAGTGCGCACGTTGCAGGATGGGTAGGAGGGTGTTCAGGTCGCTGTCCCGTCGGGGCCGCACGCTGATACCCGATGTGGCGAGCATGTGCACGAGTGTAGGGACCGGGGCTCACCTGTGAGCAGCGGATCCCACAGTCGCATCGGCACAGGTGGAGCACAGTTTGTCGCCGCCGAAACGGGACCCTTTCACCGGGGAGGCGGGGGTTCGCAGGTCCCCTTCGGAACGGGCGCACGTACTCTGGTCTCGTGCGACTTCAGCGACAGGTGGTGGACTACGCCCTTCGGCGGCGGTCGCTGCTGGCCGAGGTCTACTCCGGTAGAACGGGCGTAGCAGCGGTATGCGACGCAGATCCTTATCTGCTCCGCGCTGCCAAGTTCCACGGCCGCGGCAGCGATGTGGTGTGTCCCATCTGCCGCAAAGAGCAGCTGACTTTGGTCTCCTGGGTTTTCGGTGAGAAGCTCGGTGCGCTGTCCGGATCGGCGAGAACGGCCGACGAACTCGTCCGGCTCGCTGCGACCCAGGAGGAATTCTCGGTACACGTGGTCGAGGTGTGCCGCTCGTGCAGCTGGAACCATCTCGTTCAGTCGTATGTCCTCGGGGCCATCCCCGCGCCCAAGCAACCCCGTCGTTCACGATCGGGTTCCCGCCAACCCAACCGTCGTACCGCGAGTGAATGACACAATCGCTCGGTCGATGCCTTCCCGCGAGTGTTCGACGCGGCTGCCGAAATTACTGGAGATCTGTACGTGAGTTCCCCCTACGACAACAACCCGGGTAGCAACGAACCTGGCCGTAGCGACTCCGGACGGCGTCCCGACGTGCCCGGGCCATCGCGCGGCAGCAGACATTCGGATCCTCCCGGGCGTCGCCCCGTGCCGCCGCCCGGGCAGCGTCCGATGCCGCCGCAGGGCCGGCCACCGATACCTCCTCCCGGGCAGCGACCCGGGCCTCCCCCCGGTCAACGCCCAGGACTTCCCCCAGGTCAGCGTCCGATGCCGCCGCAGGGCAGGCCTCCCATGCCCCCGCCCGGGCAGCGTCCGGGACCTCCTCCAGGGCAACGTCCGATGCCGCCGCAGGGCAGGCCTCCAATGCCCCCGCCCGGTCAGCGTCCGGGACCGGCGTCCGGTCAGCGTCCGTTGCCGCCGCAGTCTCGGCCTCCCGGTGAGCGGCGCTACGGCGAGCCGCCGGTGACGCCTGCCGCGCGCGTCGGATCGGTGCCACCTCCGTACGAACCGAACGATCCATCCACCAGCTACTCGGGCAGTGAACCGCCCGATCCGCCCGAAAGAGGTCCCGCCGCGAAAACGAAGAAGAAGTCCAAGTGGCGGGTCGTTCGGCGCAGTGTGTATGCGTTGATCGCTCTGGGTCTGATCGTGCCGATCCTGGCGTTCATGGTGGCGTACACCGTCGAGGACGTGCCGCGTCCCGGCGACATCAGAACCAACCAGGTCGCGACGATCTTCGCCGCCGACGGCTCGAGTGTGCTCGGCAAGGTGGTGCCGCCCGAGGGCAACCGCACCGACGTGACGATCGAGCAGATTCCGGAGCATGTGCGTAACGCCGTGCTCTCGGCCGAAGACCGCGACTTCTACTCCAATCCCGGATTCTCGGTGACGGGCTTCGGCCGCGCTCTCCGTGACAACGTGCTCGGACGCGACAGCGCAGGCGGCGGTTCGACCATCACTCAGCAGTACGTGAAGAATGCGCTGGTCGGTAACGACAGAACGCTGACTCGAAAGATGCGTGAGCTCGTCATCTCGTCGAAGATGGCGCGTCAGTGGTCCAAGGACGACATCCTGGCCGCGTACCTCAACACGATCTACTTCGGCCGTGGTGCGTACGGCATCGCGGCCGCGTCGACGGCGTATTTCGGTAAGTCCGTCGATCAGCTGTCCGTCGAGGAGGGTGCGGTGCTGGCGGCGGTCATCCAGCAGCCCTCCAATCTCGATCCCGAGGTCAATCCCGAGGGCGCGCAGGCTCGGTGGGATTACGTTCTCGACGGCATGGTTTCGCAGGGTCAGCTCGATTCCGCCCAGCGAGCCGCGATGTTGTTCCCGGCTGTTGTCCCGACCTCGCAGGTCGATACCGGTGACGCTCAGGATGCCGGGCCGAACGGCTTGATCAAGGCCCAGGTGCTCCGAGAGCTGTCGGCAGTGGGTGTCAGTGATCAGGACCTCAACACCGAGGGTCTGCAGATCACCACGACCATCGATCCGAAGGCCCAGGCGGCCGCGGTGGACGCTGTGAACAGCAATCTCGAAGGCGAACCGTCCGAGCTGCGGACGGCCTCGGTGTCGATCGATCCACGCACCGGCGCAGTCCGCTCGTATTACGGCGGTGCCGACGGACGCGGATTCGACTTCGCCCAGTCCGGTTTGCAGACCGGCTCGTCGTTCAAGGTGTTCGGTCTTGCCGCTGCGCTGGATCAGGGCATCCCGCTGTCCAAGATGTACGACAGCTCTCCGCTCGACGTCAACGGCATCGAGATCAGCAACGTCGAAGGTGCCTCCTGCGGAACGTGCACCATCGCAGAAGCCCTCAAGCGGTCGCTCAACACCAGCTTCTACCGCATGATGCTCGGCATGGACAACGGACCGCAGGCCATCGCGGACATGGCCCACACACTCGGTATCCCACAGGAGATCGACGGCGTCGGCCCCACGCTGACCGAGCCCGACAACGCGGGCCCGAACTACGGAGTTGTCCTCGGCCAGTACCAATCTCGTGTCCTCGACATGGCGTCGGCCTACGCGACACTGGCTGCGTCCGGCGTCTATCACACTCCGCACTTCGTGCAGAAGGTCGTCACCGCCGACGGCACGGTGCTTCTCGACCGCGCGCCAGAAGCCGGTCAGCAGGTCGTCTCGGCCGCGGTCGCGGACAACGTGACCTCGGCGATGCGGCCGATCGCCGGCTACTCCAACGGTCACAACCTCGCCGGTGGTCGCCAGTCGGCAGCCAAGACCGGTACCGCTCAGCTCGGCGACACCGGGCAGAACAAGGACGCCTGGATGGTCGGGTACACACCGTCGCTGTCCACGGCCGTGTGGGTCGGCACCGAGCAAGGTCTGCCGCTCGAGAACAGTTACGGCGGACCGATCTACGGATCGGGCCTACCGTCGGACATCTGGAAAGACACGATGGACGGCACGCTGGACGGCACCTCGAACGAGACGTTCCCGACGCCCGAGGCCATCGCCGGTCAGGCCGGAGTGCCGCAGTACTCGGCTCCGGCACCGACGGCCACGGTGGCACCGTCGACGGCGCCGCCACCGGTGACCCTGCCGATTCCGACGGAGATCTCGCCGCCGGTCGTCATCACTCCGCGGCAGGTCGAAATCCTGCCCGGCGTCACCATCCCGCTCCCCGGGTTGGCACCGGCTCAGCCTGCACCCGAACCGGCGGCACCTGAACCGGCAGCGCCCGAGCCAATAGCGCCCGGGCAGTAACGACTCCCGCGGTGACGACCGAACCTGATCGCAAGGGTAGAGCTCTGGCCAGCCCCGGTCGTCTCGACACAGGGAGCGCAGCGGACAGGGATCTGCCCAGTCGGACCGATCCGGTGGCCGGGGAGTTGTCCTCGGTCGTCGGCGGTCCGGTCGGGCGGCACGCGGTGATCGGACGGCAACGGTGGTTCACTGCATTGCGGGCAATCCTGCTACTCGCGGTGGTCTTTCTGTGCTTCGGATGGTTCGCGAAAGCGGCGTGTATTCAGCAGGCTCCGGTGGGCCCGGGCGGTGAGCTCGGACTGGATTGGAGCGGCAGCCGACAGTACGTGGCGATGTGCTACTCGGACACCGTGCCGCTCTACGGCGCGGAGCGACTCGATCAAGGTGCGTTTCCGTACAAGAAATCCTGGGAAGAAACCAGGGCCGACGGCACCACCCAGGTTCGATACATGGAGTACCCGGTGCTCGCCGGGCTGTACCAGTACGGCTCGATGGTCGTCGGAAAGGTATGGAACTCACTGAGTTTCCTGCCGCAGGCTCTGCCTGTCGTCGTGTACTTCAACGTGGTCGCCCTGGGGCTGGCGGTGGCATGGTTGGTCACCGTCTGGGCCACGGCAATAGCTGCCGGACGTCGGATCTGGGACGCGGCGCTGGTGGCCGCATCGCCGCTGGTGATCGTGCACGGCTTCACCAACTTCGACGCTCTGGCAGCGGCTTTCGCGCTCACCGGATTGCTCGCATGGGCCAAGAAGCGGCCGGTTCTCGCCGGTGTGCTGATCGGTCTCGGCGGTGCCACCAAGCTCTATCCCCTGTTGTTCCTCGGCCCGCTGTTGGTGCTGTGCTGGCGCACCGGCAAGATGCGGGAGTGGGGCATCACCGCCTGCGCGGCGATCGGAGCCTGGCTGGCCGTCAATCTTCCCATCGCGCTGCTGTATCCGTCGGGTTGGTACGAGTTCTTCCGACTCAACTCCGAGCGTGGGGCCGACCCGGATTCGCTGTACAACGTGGTGACCTCGTTCACCGGCTGGCCCGGATTCGACGGTCCACTGTATGCAGGTGCCAAGCCGTTGATCCTCAATGCCGTGACACTGGTGTTGTTTGCCATCGTGTGCGCGGTGATCGCATATATCGGTTCGACGGCCCCGGTGCGACCACGGCTCGCGCAGTTGGTGTTCCTGGTGGTGGCCGGCTTCCTGCTCACCAACAAGGTATGGAGCCCGCAATATTCGCTGTGGTTGGTTCCCCTTGCCGTGCTGGCGTTACCTCATCGCCGAATACTGTTGGCGTGGATGACGATCGACGCGTTCGTCTGGTTCCCACGCATGTACTACTACCTCGGTGTGGACAACAAGGGCTTGCCGGAACAGTGGTTCACCGGTGCCGTAGTGGTACGCGATATCGCCGTGATCGGTCTGTGCGCGTTGGTCATTCGACAGATCTATCGGCCGTCCGAGGACCTCATTCGAAACGGCAGCGCCGTCGACCCGCTCGGTGGCGTTCTCGACGGCGCTGCAGATCGAAAGACGATGGCCCGCAAGGTCACATATAGCGGCCGAGCTGCTTGACGGCCTCACCGGCGTGCTTGGCCTGGATTCCGTCGCCGATCGCTTGCAGCTTCCACTCGCTTCCCTGGCGATAGACCTTGGCCATCACCAGGCCGGTGAACGGCATTCCGCCCTGCAGGGTGAAGCGAGCGAGTTCGGTGTTGGTGGTGTTGTCCACCAAGCGGCAGAACGCATTTGCCACCTGCTCGAAGGTCTGACCGCGGTACGAGGTGACGGTGAAGACGATGCCGGTGACATGCTGGGGCACCCGTGTCAGGTCGACCACGATGACCTCGTCGTCACCCTCGCCCTCACCGGTGAGGTTGTCTCCCTGGTGCACGATCGAGCCGTCCTTGGCATTGAGCTGCCCGTAGTAGACGACGTCGTTGACATTGCGGTCGGCGAGCATGATCGCCGACGCGTCCAGGTCGATGTTCGCGGCTCGGCCTCCGCCGCCGAAGAATCCGCCCTTCTTCGGAGTGGTCACCGGATCCCAGCCGAGGCCCATCCGGATGACCGTCAGAGCCACGCCGCCGTCCTTGCGAAGGGTGACCTTCTGCCCCTTCGTGAGACTGACCGGCTTGGACTTGGTCAAGCTGACTTCCGGAGCCTCGGAAGGAACCGGGGCGGCGGGTGGTGCCGGCGGCGCAGCGGGTGCGGGCGGTGGGGTGGGTGCCGGCGGTGGGGTGGCGGGTGCGGGGGGCGGTGTCGGTGCGGCTGCGGGGGCGGGAGCGTCGTCCACGGACACGCCGTGATCGGTCACCAACGCAGCGAATCCGCCCGCGTAGCCCTGCCCGACGGCACGCACCTTCCAACTCCCCTGGCGGCGGTAGATTTCCAGTGCGATCACGATCGACTCCGAGCTCAAACCATCGATCGTGTACTCGTACAACACGTTTCCGGCGGTGTCGCTGACTCTGGCGACCGGAGCGGTGGATCGACCGAAGTTGCTCGACGCGTCGTCGAGGGTGATGACGGCTCGGATCTGCTCGATGTCTGCGGGCACCGCAGCAAGTGATACGGCGAGACGAGCCGGACCGCCCTGGCCGGGTTCGAGGCGCACGCCGGGGCCGGTGGGCTGGTTGAAGAACACGAAATCGGCGTCGGTGCGCACTTTCCCGGCGTCGGTGACCAGCAAGGCGGACAGGTCCGCGGGGACGGCCAGTGCGATGGAGACGACGACGTCACCGACGGTGAGGGGGCCGTTCTGGCCCTTGGACAACGGTTGACCGGCCGGAGCAGACAATGTGGTGGACTCTCTCTCGTAGTGCTGGTTACCGTCATCCAATGTACTTGTTCGATTTGTCCGACTGGTGTCGTCGAGCGAACGTCAGATCCGCCGCAGGCTGAACAGGTCCCCGGGAGTGCAGTCGAGCACACGGCAGACCGCGGTGAGCGTCGAGAATCGGATGGCCTTGGCGCGATCGTTCTTCAGCACCGAGAGGTTCACGACGCTGACGCCGGCCAAGCGCGAGAGCTCGGCGAGCGTCATGCCGCGGGCGTCGAGAATGTCGCCCAGATGGCAGACGACGAGATGGTCGACGAATTCCTCCGCCATCAGACCAGGCCTTCGGTATCGCGAGCGAGCTTGGTGCCCTGAGTGATGGTGGCGTAGACGAACTGCAGAAAGACGGCGACGACGGTTGCCGTGTAGAGGCCCGCGGTGGATGTGGACGTTTCGACAGTGTCGGACAGTTCCAGTACGCCGACGACACTGTTGGTGGCCAGCACATTCATGAAACCGGTGATAGCGGGATACAGGGCGATGCATACGCCGATCATCACCACGTCGGTGCGGGCGGAGTTGGTGAACGGGTTGCCGACGATAACGCGGTCGCAGAATCGGTAGACGAACAGCAGGCCAACCAGAATGATGACCATTCCGACGACGATCGACCCGTAGCGCATGAAGTCGATGAGGCCCATGAGCCGCATCAAGTCGGCTTTGGGCACGCTCAGCTCGACGGAGTTACCGGCTTGCAACTGGCCACCGAACAGTTCTGCTGCCGGAATACCCGGCAGTGGCTCGAACTTCGCCAGAACATCGTCCGAGGAGTGGTACTGCCACGCCTTCCACCCCGACCACACCACCGCTATGGCCGCATACAGCGCCATCGCCCATTTGTTGGCCCGTGCCGAGCCCAGTCCGTATGCCATCCCGACGCCTCCATATCGATAGTCGATAACAACGAATATCGATAACCTATCGAAAATCGATACGGTGTCAAGGGCCGGCCGTCATCAGCGACGTAGCGCGACCGCCATGTGGTGGCCGATCTCCGACGCCACACCGGCGGTATCGGCAGGCATGATGTCGATGGTGTCTTCGGAGTAGACGATGTATCGGCCGTCCCGCTCGAAGTCCATCCAGAAGAACGAGACGGCGTCGGTGTCGCGTCGGTTGTCGAAGGTGCGGCCGCGCGCGACGATGATCTCCCCGGCCGCGGACCGCGCACGGTGAAAGAAGGTGCGGAATTGCTCGTCCGCGGTGGCCCCTCGGGTCGCGGTGGACAGATGCTTCCCGCCCGATGTGGTTGCGGCACCGGCTCGTTCGAGTCGCAGGGTCGATCGGCGGCCCGCGGTAGCGGTCGGAACCGATTCGAGAACTCGGGTGGGTGCCAGTTCAGGGCTGGTCAGTTCGATCGTGACGGCACCGCCCGAGGACGCGTCGAGCCCCGGCTGCTGGGTGAGCACGACGGCAACATCATGGCGCACCGCCGCGTGTGCGCGAATGGTCTTGCGGCGCGGATCGCGTGTGTCACCACGACATTCGATGCGCACGATCGGGTCGACAAGGGTGCGCACAGCTGCGCCCAGGTCGTCGTCCATCAGCGCATCGATTCTCGCCGACGCCTCCTGGCACAGAAACCGGTACCGGTCCTGGGTGTCGACATCAAGGGTGACCGCAAGGGGATAGGGCAGTCGATCGCGTCCGAATTTGTTGCAGAGCATCATGAAATCGATGCCGTCCATGGTCCAGTCGGTCATCGTCAGCCCCCGAGTACCGGTGGTGCGACCAGCGGAAGGTCGCCGATCAGTTCGCTGCCGTTGCTGACGTCCACCAGGTAGCCGGGAGTCGTATGGTCGGTGTCGTTGTCTCCGCCTCCTCGCGCGCCTCCCGCTCCCATGCCGCCCATGCCGGGCGTGCCGTGTGCCCCTGCTCGGCCCGCGGCTGCAGCAGCTGCGCTGCCCGGTCCGCCACTGCCCGGTCCACTACTGCCCGGTCCGCCACCGGTGGCCCCGTTGCCCCCGAGCGGTGAGCCGAGAATCGAGCCGTAGCCCGAGCCCGCATAGCCCGATCCGGAACCGCTGCCCGCTCCGCCGCCATAACCCGCGCCGCCGTTGTAGCCAGAGCCGCCGTAGCCAGAGCCGTTGTACCCAGAGCCGCCGTAGCCGTTGCCGGAACCTGCACTGCCTCCTGAAATCGCACCGCCCCCGGGTCCGGACGCCGATGCGGCACGTGTCTCGCCGGGGCGCTCGGCCGCCGGCAGCGATCCCGGTTGCCCGGAGCCGGGCTGCCCCGGTTCCATACCTGGTTGCCGGGTGTCGGTGGAATCCGCGCCACCCGGCGGCGGCTGAGCGGCAGCCGTACCGGTTGGTCCCGCCGATCGATCATTGCCACCGCCGCCACCCCCGGTCGATCCCCCACCCGATCCCCAACCGGCGGTCGAACCTCCACTGCCACCGTCGGAAACCGGGTTGTGCGCTGCGGGTAACACCGGAACCTGGGCGTCGGATTGCAGTACCCCCGGCACGTAGACCGAACGCATGACCTGCCGCGCCTGTTCTTCCTGTTCGTCGTGCAGCCGCGCGATCTCCTTGATGGAGTCGGCGAACGGCAGTCCGCTCGGAAACGACGACTCGAGCATGGTGGCCCCGACGCCGATGTCGATGATCGGCGGCATGGCAGCCCTGGTCTGGGTGAATCCCGAGTGTGCCTCGAGCAGTTTGTTGCTGATCATGGTCATGGCGGTGGACAGCGCTGTGGCCGACGACGTGTAGTCGCCGACCCCGCCGCGCACTGCGGTGGAGGTAGGCCCCGACCAGCCGGCATTCATCGCGGCTTCGATTCCGTTGCGGAAGCCGTCGGATCCTTCGCGGGCTGCGGCGGCCAGGTCGTTCCAGTTCAGCGACGACGTCGATATCGACTCCGCCGCGAGGGTGTTAACCTTCTGCAGGATCTCCGCGTGCCGCATCACCTCGAACGGCTCGGTGACCACGACTTCGTTCGGCTCGTACTCGCCGAGGTATCCGTACGAACCGTTCTCCTTCGAGAACGTGTTCTCGATCAGCGAGTTGACGGCCTCGGGACCGAAGCCGGCTGTGGGCCCGTGATCGATGATCGCCTGCACCTGCTGTTGGAGTTCTGCATACGGATCCGCCATACCCACCCCTTGCCCTACGGTCTTCTCTCCCCGACGACCGGTTAGACGCGGCGCACGGCAGTTCGGTTCCGTAGCCAGTCGAGAATTTCCTCGCTGGCGCGGACGCCGGAAGAATCGGTGACCGTCAACCCGGGGCGCGTGAAGCCCAGCAACTCCAGTTCACCGTGCCGCGGACGGATCGCCGCGTCGGCTGCGATGAGCATCTCGGCGTCGAGTGCTCCGTCACCTGCGGCGAAGACTCGGGCGCGGGCGTCCACCGTGCCGTCTTCGACGAGCCTCGACCGAACCTCGGCCACCGCGGAACTCTTGCACACCGCGTTGGGCATCGTGTAGATTTTGCGGCCCTGTTGCGAGACGTTCCAGTCCCGAGCGGCGCACCACTGCGACCACTCGGAGACGAAGTTCTCCGGCACTGCGGCCGTGTTCACCACCAGGTAGCAGAACAGGCCGTCGGCCTCGCGGTATTTGAGCACCCAATCGTCGGATACCCGCGATTTCAGCTCCGTACCGATACCGGCCAGGTCCAGATCGAAGCTGTTGCGCCAGGCCGCATCCGGCTCACCGTCGACGAGGATGTTGCCGCCGTTGCTGGTGATGGCGTATCGCCAGGGGCCACCGGGCAGTGCAATCCGCTGAAACTGTTCGATGGTGCGAGTAGTGGTCGGCACCACGACGACGCTCTCACTCAACTCGCGGAGCAGTGAGATGGATCGAGAACTCATGTACGACAGGGGTTTTCCCTCGTACATCTCGACGCACTCGAACGACTCGTCCAGAGGCGTCCCGAGTGCGCCCTCGGAGAAGATCATCGTGCGGTCGAGATCCACGGCGACGAGAGCGCTCACGACGCGTCCTCGGTGGAGACGTTCTTGATCAAACCCATGCACGAGTACGCGAGGTCGGGCACCACGTCCACCGGTACTCCCCTGGCGGCGGCGAGCATCCTGATGTGTTCGTGTTCGGACGCATCGGCCTCGCGCACCAGCACTCGCCACGGAACGCGGCGCAGCAAAACCCTGGTGGTTTCGCCGACACCGGGTTTGACGAAATTGACGTGCGAGATGCCGTACTCCGCGCGCACCTTCTCCACCGATGCCCAGCCGGACCAGGTGGGGCTTCGGTCGGAGCCGAGCACGGTCGTCACCGAGGCGGCGACTTCGTCACGGACATCGTCGAAGCGCGCTGCGACGGTGTCGAGCAGGTGGCGCGAGACGTCGGCGGGCGCGAGATCGGCGTAGTACTTCGCGCCGTGGAAGTCGCCGGGTCGAATCAGGCTGTCGTTGAGCACGGTTCGGGACACCAGGCCCGAGACGGTCGAGTTGAGGCAGGCCGACGCGATGAGGAAGTCGTCTCGGGTGCCGTACGTGCGAGCGCAGTGCCCAGGGTCGGCGAGCACGGCCAGGTCGTCGTCGAACTCGGCCCCCGGGAAGTCGCGCAGTGCCGCAGTGAGTTCGCGGGCGATCGCACCCTTGCCGGTCCACCCGTCGACGAACACCACCGAACGCGAGTCGTGGTGGTCGGCGAGGTAGCGCAGGGCCACGCTGTCGATGCCGCGATCACGCACGATCGAGACGGCGTAGTGCGGGATCTCGATGCCGTGCATCGCGAAGGCCCAACGGCGCATCAGGATTCCGACAGGAGTGCCCGCCCGGGCAAGCGAGGCGAGGGCGATGTCGTGGCCGCGCTCGGCCAGGACCACCTCGGTGACGGTGCCGACGGCGACGGCGAGCCGTGAAGCGCTCTCCTGCAGCACTTTTTCGAACAGTTCGCGGTAGGCGAGATCGGGTTGGTACTCGACCGGAAGCGTCTCCGCGTAGTGCGCCGTCCCGGCCTGAATCGCCTTCTCGCGCTCGTCGACCTCGGCCTCCAACGAGATTGCAGAGAGATCCTTGAGCAACCAGGTGACCTCGTCGGCTGCGTAGGAACCGAATTCGGGTCCACGAAGCGGTCGAGCCCGTCGAGCTATCTCGAGTGCTACCGGGTCGGCACCGGTGAGGACGACCAGCACCACGTCGACACCAGACGCGGCGAGAGTGTCGGCAGCGGCGGCGAGAGCGTCGGTGTCCGCGGGGGCGTCGGCAACCAGTATCAAGGTCGCGTCGTCCGGTGCGGACGCGTTGTAGAGGTACCGCAGCGCCGAGTCATCCTCGGGGGCAGTGAATTCGAACCCTCGCCGCAGGGGGTAGCCGGGCACGTCCGCCACATAGGCCGGGGATCGGGTGGTGGTCTGGAACAGCGCGGTGTGGCCCCGCTTCTGCAGCGTCGCCGCCAATCGGAGCGGCAGGTACATCAGCTCTTCGTGACCGATGACCACCACCGATGTCGAATCGTCGAGCGCCGCATCGACGGTGGCCGCCACGGCCTCGATCGCGGTGTCGAAACCGGCCGCGTCGGAGTGCAGAAACCCGTGCCGACCGCCGTCGGGCAGGGTTGCCGGCCACTGCGCGTCCACTCGTCGAACCGAACCGGGCTGTGCAGCAGTGGGATTGAACACCGGATCGGGTAAGGCGAGCACCGTGTCCACCAGGCCTGGCTCGAGCGCCACCGATCCCTGTGCCAGGCTCACGTTGTCGATCCGGACGCCGAGTTCTGTTGCCACCGCCGCCGTAGTGGCGAGATGATCGGCGGTACGCATGTCGACGAGGGATGCGATGACGTAGTGGCGGCGTCCGGCCGAGGAATGAATCTGGCGCAATGCGTCCAACGCCGTGGCTCCGGTCGAGATCTCGTCGTCCACGAGAATCAACGGCAGGTCACTGTCGAGAAGATCGGGCGACGTCGGCATCAACAGGTGGTCGGTGGCGTGCGAGTGCCCTTCCTCGAACTCACCGTGCACGATCATCCCGGGTAGCGTGCGCCGCGTGGAGTGCAGGTAGCAGTGCGCTTTCAGCCCGGTCGCGACAGTGTGCCCCAATCCCGTTGCCGTTTCGGCAAATCCGAGCACATCGACATCGGAGCCGTCCACCGCGTCGGCGACGAGTGCGGCCAGTTCCTCTCCGGCCGAGATGACGACGTCGGGATCGACGGGGATGTGCTTACCGAGCACCGTGGACACGAGCAGGTGGGCACGCCGTGGGTTACGGCGCAGACCGGGCCGAACCAACTGCGTGGCAGTCCAGGACGACGACGAGCCGGTGTCGGTCAGGGTTATTCCGTCGGCCGGATTGTGGTTCATCGTTGTGCCAGCGCGGTCAGTAGATCCACGAACGTGATTCCCTCGTTGGTGACGCCGAACGCCCTGGCGCGCAGTACGGTCTGTTTCGCCCAATTACGGTGTGGACCCAGCTCGTTCATCTTGTTCCGATAGCCGGAGGCCTGCACGCCGCCCTGATCGGAGGACAGAATGTCCAGGGCATCGTGATACTCCTCGTGCGTCACTGCGGACAATGCGTGAACGGCGGGGACGTGTGAAGGATGGATGACGGTCTTGCCCTGGATGCCGTTGGCCCGGTCGAGGGCTACCTCGCGCAGGAGCGCGTCGAGGTCGCTGCTCACCAGTTGCTGGCGGAATCGGACGGCGTCCTGGTCGACGAAGGGTGTCTGCCGTAGTAGGGGACGGAACATGCGCTCGTGGTCTGCGAAGTACTCCCACACAGGTCCGGTGATGACGAATCCCGTGCCGTCGTTGCGGCCCAGGTGGTTGACGATCGCGCTGATGACGTCGGCGACGACGCGGACGTCGTAGATGGTCAGGTCGCGGTCGCGGCGAATGCCGAAGGTCCCGCACATGTCGGTCGCTCCGATTCGCACCGCCAGCACGGTGTCGCGGTAGGCCCCCAGCAACTCGCGGATGGCAACGAGTTCTCCGTCGCGGGTCTCGCGGTGAACGACCTCGAGCGATTCGAGAACGGGCATTGCGAACAGGCGAGTGCCATGTGCCGTCGATGCCGCGACGATCTCGTCCAGGAACTCGGCTCCGCGTGCTGCCGTGAACTTCGGCACGACGAATCCGGCCAGACCGGCGGCACCGTGGGTGAGGCCGGCGCAGATGCTGCGGATGTGCTCGGGGGTACGCGCCCGAACGAACACCAGCGACCCCGAACCCGAAAGTTCGTTCAGAGTTCGGACAGCGTTGGCCAAAGCTTCTTCCAGCTCATGATCTGCGACAGCGTCTTCGAGATCGATGACGATGGACCGGACGCCCTCGTCCGTACGTTTGTTCACCGTTGCCGTCAGGTCGGGGCGCGTCGCCGGGATGTACAGCGTTGCTCCGAGAGCCGTTGCTACAGCGCCGTTTCCGTCGCTCACCTCGATGTCTTCCGGTTGCAGGAAGAACACTCGTTCACGGGTGTCTGCGTCGAGATGGCGAAAGTGTTGCACCACTGTCCTTCGTGTGAATGTGCTCAGTGCGAGTTGCGCATGCGTTCGATCACGCCTGCGATGAAGTCCGAAATGGTATCCAGATCCTGCAGATATGACCAGTAGTCGGGGTGGGTGCCCGTCAGGGCCGTGTTCGCCCTGTCGATCCGGGCGAGCTGAGCATCCAACACCGAGCCCCATTCGGCAACCAGGCCGCGATTGATCGCGAGTTGCTGAGCGTCACGAAGTTTGAAACGCACCTTGTCCTCGGTCGCTTTCGGATCCGCCTTCACGGCTCGCAGGAGGCGAACTCGGTCGGTGACCGCGTCGACCAGCTGCTCTGCATCGCTGAGGTGGCTGCGTGCCTGGGTCACCAGATCCAGTGCCTGCTCGGGGTTGCCGGCGTCGAGCGCCGAACGTGCCGCGCGCAGATCCTCGTCCGCTTGTTCGATGTGTCGCGCACTCGACCGCTCGTTTCGCGAGAGATCTGCCGAACTCTTGGCGTTGAATTCGCGAAGCAGGCTCGAGAAGGCTGGAGCGATGCCCTCGGATCGTGTTCGGACGGCCTCCATCCGGGTGCGCACCGAGGACAGTGCCGTTCGTGCTTCCTGGAGTCGGCCGGGGGCAGCCTCCACCGCTGCACGGAGAGCTGCAGCTCGTTCGCGAACTCGGGCGGCGTGCTCGCGTGCGCGCAACGGGTCACGCTGGTCCGTCTGTAATTGCGTTGTCGCAGAATCGAGTTCGTGCCATGCCTGACGAAGCGAGGCGTACCCGGCGTACTGCTCGTCGACGGTGGATCGGGCGGCGTCGGCCTCGGTCAACGCGTCCTGCACCAGGCGTGGGGTGGCCGCGAATTGGGCGGAAGCCTGCTCGAGGTTGTTGCGATGGGCTTCGTAGAATCTGTCGACGGCCGAGCTGGCATCGTGCAACAGCCGGGTGGCGTTGTCGAATGCCGATCTGGCAGCAGCGGTGGTGATTCCGTCGAATCGGTCGACGGCGGCGAGGTATGCAGCACCGGCTTCGAAGCACTGTTTCTCGGTGTCGGCCCAGCGGGCCGAGAGTCGATCCTCGGGCCGTAAGGCCGCGGACGCCTCGACTCCCGCAGAGGCGATGGATTGACGCTTGTCCATGTCGAGAAACGCGGCGACAGCGTTGTCCTGGGAACGACGCGCGGCGGCGTCCGATTCGGCACCCCGGCGGAACACCCCAGGCCAGCGACTTGTCACCTGCTCGATAGTACTGACCGGGAACCCTGACGATGTGGCAGTCGTTGGCGGAGTACGTCCAAGAACCGGACATTCCCACTACGGTTGAACCCGTAACGGGAAACCAATTGCGAAAGGACCTCTCCATGGGCGTCAGCCTCAGCAAGGGTGGCAATGTCTCGCTCACCAAGGCAGCTCCGAACCTGACCGCGGTCGTGGTCGGTCTCGGATGGGACATCCGCACGACGACCGGCACCGACTTCGATCTCGACGCCAGCGCCATCGCGTTGAACTCGACCAAGAAGGCCTTGAGCGACGGGCACTTCGTGTTCTTCAACAACCTCAAGTCTCCCGACGGCTCCATCGAGCACACCGGCGACAACACCACCGGCGAGGGCGAGGGTGACGACGAGCAGATCAAGGTCGACCTCGCCGCGGTACCGCCGGAGATCGAGACGATCACCTTTCCCGTCTCGATCTACGATGCGGACGCTCGCTCGCAGTCGTTCGGTCAGGTGCGCAACGCGTTCATCCGCGTCATCAACCAGGCCGACAACTCCGAGCTCGCTCGCTACGACCTCAGCGAGGACGCCTCCACCGAGACCGCCATGGTCTTCGGTGAGCTGTACCGCAACGGCGCGGAGTGGAAGTTCCGCGCGGTCGGTCAGGGCTACGCCTCCGGACTCGCAGGAATCGCTCGCGACTTCGGAGTAAACGTGTAGTAAAGCACCTCTCAAGATTGGGACTACCCCCGCCTCGTCGTTCATGATGGGCGGGGGTTTTTCCGTATCTGTCTCGAGAAGGGCCACCACTGTGGTTGTGAAGATCTTCGGATGGTCGATCGCGGTCACCATCGTGTCCGTCATCGTGGCATTCCTGTACGGCGGGATCGAGGCGATGATCCTCGTTCTCATCCTCGGCGTGCTCGAGGTGTCGCTGTCCTTCGACAACGCCGTCATCAATGCCACCGTCCTGCGACGGATGAGCGACTTCTGGCAGAAGATCTTCCTCACCATCGGCATCATCATCGCCGTGTTCGGCATGCGGCTGCTGTTCCCGCTGGTCATCGTCTGGGCTGCGTCAGGTCTCGGCCCGGTGGCAGCTCTCGACCTTGCTCTCAACCCGCCGGCCGACGGCGCGGCCTACTTCGAGAACGGCGACCCCAGCTACGAAACGCTGCTCACCGACGCGCATCCGCAGATCGCAGCGTTCGGCGGTATGTTCCTGCTAATGCTGTTCCTCGGATTCATCTTCGAGGATCGCGAGATCACCTGGTTGAGCTGGCTGGAGAAGCCGCTCGCTCGTATCGGTCGCCTCGATCAGCTCTCCGTCGTCGTCGCGGGTCTGCTGTTGGTCCTGAGCGCAGAATTTCTGGCCGAGGACGACAAGATCTCCACGGTCATGGTCTCCGGCGTGCTGGGCATGATCACCTATATCGCGGTCAACGGACTCGGCGAGCTGTTCCACGTCGAGGAAGAGGGCGAGGAGTCCTCACACGGACCCAGCGAATTGGCGCGGGCGACGGGTAAGGCCGGATTCTTCCTGTTCCTCTATCTCGAAGTGCTCGACGCGTCGTTCTCCTTCGACGGCGTCATCGGTGCGTTCGCCATCACCGCGGACCCCATCATCATTGCGCTCGGCCTCGGCTTCATCGGCGCGATGTTCGTCCGCTCGATCACGGTGTTCCTGGTGCGTAAGGGGACGCTGTCCGACTACGTGTACCTCGAGCACGGGGCCCACTGGGCGATCGGAGCCTTGTCGATCATCCTGCTGGTGTCGATCGGCGTGCACATCAACGAGTTGATCACCGGCTTCGTGGGCATCCTGTTCATCGGAGCCGCCCTGCTGAGCAGCATCCGACGCAACAAGCGTCTGGAGAACGAGGGCGTGAACACCGAAGTCAGCGTCTGACGTCGCGCGCTCGGGGCGCTCAGAGCTCCGAGATGTCGACCAGCCCGTCCTGAAGGGCCCGGGCGACAAGGCCGGCCTTGGTCGGTGCCGGTCGCCCGACCGAGGTGTACTTGGCGCGGATGCGGGTCAGATGAGTGTTGACGGTGCCGAGGGAGAGAAACAAGGCCTTCGCCACCTCGGTCTTGGAGTCGTGGCGAATCCAGCAGAGCAGAACCTCGATCTCGCGGCCGGTCAGGTCAGGTCGCGTCGGGAACGGGCTGGGCGGTGCCGGGACGGGATGTATCTGCAGTGCAGGGGGAACCAGGCTGATAGGCCCACGTGAACGGCGTGCCGTCGAGACGGACGAATCGTTCGCAGAGGACAAGGGTTCGAGCAATGCAGACATCAAATTCTCCCGGACGCCGAAGTGGTTGAGACGTACTAAACCAACACCATGGATTCTCACAGTTGAAGCGCAGTTTTTCTGCCCTGATTTCCAGGGGCATTGAACTATCAACCGTCGCGTGAGCGTCTCACGGCACTACGACAGACTCGGTTCCGCCGGAATCGACTTCGATTCGTACGTCCTCGTCCGAGTCGCTGAGCAGGATCGATGCAACCAGCGGGCGGCCCGGAGGCAATATTCGCGCGGTCACGGTACCGCTCTGGGCACCTCGAAGAGCGGTGGCAACGACGGTACTCACTCGCCCCGAGAGTGTGGGATGAACCACAGCAAGGCCGCCGTCGTCGAGCAGAACCACCTGCACGCCTCGCGTCCGAGCAGACCGGGCCTCCTGGACTACCTCATCCGTCATCAGTCCCGGTGCGCGCAGCCGATCCCGCAGAGACGCTTCGAGTAGTCCGCATTCCTGGCGTTCAGCGGAATCGAGGTCCGAGCCCGTTGCGATCTTCGCCAACAGGGGACGGGCGAGGAAATCGAGACGCTCGAGTTGTCGGTCTCGTTCGTCGAGACCCGCCGAGGATGCGGCCTCCTCGGCGGCTCGGTGGCGAGATCGAGCACGCAACTCGAACACCGCCGCTGCCGTCGAGCGAAAGGTCAGCGCGAAGAACGTCGCCATCGCCAAGGGCGCGAAGCTGATGATCGACATGGCTAGACCTACCATCGAGCCCTGGCCGGTGGCGGCCGTCCAGACGACGCACACCGTAACCACCGCAACCATGGACATCCACCCGATGACGGTTCGTCCTCGGACGCTGACGTATCCACACAGCGCAACCGCGGCACTGAGCGGCCAGGTCTGCAGTCCGTTGGCGATCGGGACCGAAAGCTGCGACAACACGACAGCTGTGGACATCGGGGCAGCCGCGCCGATGGCCGTCGCCCATCTCGCACCGAGTGGATCGCCGGGTACGGCTACCAGCGCGAACGCTGCCGACGCCACCAGTACCACCGCTACTTGAACCGTCCACACGCTGTGCACACCACTCGACGACGTGAAGTTCATGAGCGAGTAGGTACCGAAGAACGTTGCGGCGACTCCGTACGCACTCGCAGTGTTCATGCCCAAGAAGCCCCGGACGTCCCGATCGGCGTCAGGGGTGGCGAGAGCAGTCGAGGTCTTGGTCATTTCGCCTGCACCGGGTGTCGATAGGTCAACGTGACGGTGGTGCCGCGGCCCGATCCCGACACGATGTCGGCAGATCCGCCAGGCAGCTGGCGCATACGTCCTTCGATGCTGACTGCGAGGCCCAGTCTGTGGGGGGCGACGGATCGCGGGTCGGATCCACAGCCGTCGTCGCGAACGTCGACACGAACCGAAGCGATATCGATACGCACCCGTACCGCACGTTCGACGTCCTCGCCGGCGTGGCGGACGCTGTTGCGCAGGGCTTCCGTGGCGCTTGCCGAAAGAGCGCGGACGGCATCCATCGGCAGTGTCGAACCGCTCGGCGCTTCGGCTGTGTCCGTGTCCATGACAACCTGGTCGTCCACCTCGGTCAGCGCCGATCGAAGGTAAGCGAGGAAACTGCCGTGGCCCACCGGTTCGGTCGACGCGATGCCCGAGCGCAACCGGTCCAGTCTGGTGAGCGCAGTGGCCGACTGGACTGTCAATGCGGGGCTGTTGCCCGCGCGCGATGCCGCGAGCAATGTCGACATGACGTCGTCGTGAATCAGTGCATCGAACCGTTCGCGTTCCACCGATCGGGCGGCACTCGCTGCCGCCGTGGCGGCCTGATACTCGGCAGCTGTTCGGGTCGTGTCGAGTAGCCGTCCGGTGCGCACCACCAATGTGACTGTGATGGTGAATATTCCACAGAACATGACGCCGAAGACGATGTCGGAGAACAGGGGGACGTTGCCGTGATCGACTCGGCTGTAGTAATTGACGACCTGACCGAACGAGGCGACGAACACGAGGTACGTGAAGATCGCCTTGTTGGACCACGCGATGGCCGTGGTGACCGAGACGAGACCGGGAAACACTGCGATCCAAGCAGATTCGGTCAATCCGAGCTCGGGGCCCTCGAAGGCGAACAACCACAGCACCTGCCCGGCAAGGTACGCGACGGCCAGTGCCGTGACGATGGCGCGGATGCTGCGCATGCTCCAGCGGAACGATGCGACCGACAGGCTCAGGGCCGGGCCGAAGATGGAACACGCGAACAGTGCTGTGTACCAGGGTTGTAACCGGTCGAACTGCGCTGCGATCTGCGGTGTCAGCAGCACCAAGTACGCGAACGCGCCGGCACTCGCGAAGCGGGCCATGTAGCGCGCGAGCCGTTCCTCCGCGCTCGAACTCTGCATCAATCCCGCGGCGGCAGTTCGGGCATCGGCAACCAACCGTCTTCGACAGCCCGCTTGTACAGATCGGTTTTCGTCGGTGCCGGACGTCCGGCTTCGGCGTACTTGTTGCGGATGCGCACAAGGTAGTCGTTGACGGTCTGCTCGGACAGTCCGGCGAGACTGGCTACTCGTGCGGCCTTTTCGCCGGACGCATACAGGGCGAGTACCTCTCGTTGTCGCGGACTGAGGCCCACGTCCGGAAGTTGCGGATCGCCGTCGATCGCCGCCGCCCAATCCGTCGTGACGACCTGTCCACCGTGTGCGGCACGCCGGATGGCGGACACGATGGTGGACGCCGGTGCGGACTTGCGAACCACCCCCAATACGCCTGCACGGGCAGCCGAGCGCACAAGAAACGCGTTCTCGGCACCGGTGTAGACCAGTACGCGTGCACCGGCGGCATGTAGTTGCTCGACATTAGACCTGGGCGACGAACCGTCACCGAGGCGCAGGTCGAGTACCACCAGGTCGAGGGTCTGCTGTTGTGTTAGCAACTCGCCGACGGTGGCGGCCATGGACACCAGTTCGAGGTCGGGTTCGTCCGCGAGCATGGCCTGAAGGCCCAGAGCCACCGATTCGTGGTCCTCGACCAGCCCTATGCGTCGTACCGAGTTGCCCTGTTTCTCTGTCTCGCCCTGCCCGTGCCGAACCTGTGTCATGGCCCCACCCCGCCCTGCCGTACTACTGCCCCGGTGATGTCGTCAGAGAAATCGTTGCTGGTCGGGGCGATAATACAGACGACTGGTCGGTTTCGCCCGGGAAGGCGACACGCATCCGGGCGCGGACGAACAGAACGAAGAACACCACCAGCAGCAGTGCACGCCCCCATACGCCGACGAGAACGAAGAACTCCTCGTCGTTGGCGTCGGCACCCGAGGCGAGCGCAGCGAAGTACTTGAAGACTCCGATCCCCATCGACAGATCGACCAGTAGATACGCGCCGACGAGTGTCCATGGAATCCTGAGCAGCACCAGAAACGGCAGCAACCACAGCGTGTACTGCGGCGAGTGCACCTTGTGCAGCAGCATGAATCCACACAGCATCGATCCGCTGACGGCGATCCACGGGTAGGCACCGTCCACCTTTGCGCGACGCCAACCGAGCCACAGCGCAAGAGCGAACGCAGCGAACACCAGCAGCGGCGACGCGACGTCGACCACATCCTGGAACGACGCTTCGGCCTCCGCGTAGGCGTCGGGAGTCATCTGGTCGCCGATGTAGAAGTGGCGCAGTCCCCAGTACCAGATGGAGTTCGTCGTCAGGTCGGCCTGCCGCAGGGACTGGAACGTGAAGGAGGCGCGCCAGCCCTCGTAGCCGAGTAGGGCGAACGGCAGGTTGACGGCAACGACAGTGCCGATCGCAGCGCCGGCAACCATCAGGCCACCGCGGACGTCGTAGCGACCGCGGACGGTATCCGGCTTTTCTCGACCGTTCATTCCGCCGGTGACGACGTACGCGATCAGCGGGAGCACGAACGCACCCGGGTAGATCTTGAGGCAGAAGCCGATCGCGAGTAGTACCGAAGCCGCAACAGCCTTGCGCCGCAGGGTAATCGGCAACGTCATGACGAAGATTGCGCCTACCGCCGACGCGACGACGGGTAGTTCCCAGTTGTGGAATGCGTACATCACCAGGGGCGGGCCGATCGACCACAGCAAGGCCGGCCAGCCGGCCATCCGGCCGAGCATCCACGCGGTGAGCAGACCGAACGGCGCGAGGATGAGGGCCGAGGTCAACAGGAACTGCGCGTCGGTGTGGGCTGGGATCGCGCCGAGCCACATCAACACACCGCTCAGAACCGGATACTCGACAGTGCCTCCGGTGAGGATTCCATCGCTCGTGATGGCCCCGTGGATGTACGGAAAGATGTGGTTGTCGATATCGCGACCGAGCCACAGGAACTGGATGTCGGAGTAGCAGACGGACGAGTCCTTGATGGCGTCGAACACCGTGCTGCGCCCGGACTCGTCGAACGGGGCGACGGCGCAGCGGGCCTTGTTCAGATATCCCAGAATCAAGCCGAGGGCAGCCGTGACGACGACCACGACGACCGTCATCGATGTGGCGCGGACCCCGGATCGCATGGTGCAAGAGTATGACGAGCGAAAGTCGGACTGTACGTCCAGCGCGAATTAGCAGGTCAGCGCCCTGTCGTGTATCTTCGAGGGGTTGCTGACGCAACGACCCTCCTGCCACGGATAGTCCGTGGCCGTTTTCACTAGTCCACAGGAGGTGATGAGGTCTTATGCGTCATTACGAATTGATGGTCATTCTCGACCCCAATCTGGACGAGCGCACTGTCGCTCCGTCGCTCGATACGTTCCTCAACGTCGTTCGCAAGGATGGCGGCACCGTCGACAAGGTCGATGTGTGGGGCAAGCGTCGTCTGGCTTACGAGATCCTCAAGCATGCCGAGGGCATCTACGCCGTTGTGAACCTCAACGCCGAGCCTGCCACCGTCAGCGAGCTGGATCGTCAGCTCGGACTCAACGAGTCCGTGTTGCGTACGAAGGTCCTGCGACAGGGCAAGTAATTGTCGGTGTCCGGCCCTAGGCTGGCACTCACAACGCTTACTACTGAAAGAGGAACCATGGCAGGCGAGACCGTCATCACCGTCATCGGAAACTTGACGGCTGATCCAGAACTTCGATTCACCCCCGCCGGTGCGGCAGTTGCCAACTTCACGGTTGCATCCACCCCGCGCACATTCGATCGTCAGACGAACGAATGGAAAGACGGCGACGCGCTCTTCATGCGCTGCAACATCTGGCGCGAGGCAGCGGAGAACGTTGCCGAGAGCTTGACCCGAGGCTCGCGAGTGATCGTGAGCGGACGGCTGCGGCAGCGCTCGTACGAAACGCGTGAAGGTGAGAAGCGGACAGTCGTCGAGCTCGAAGTCGACGAGATCGGACCTTCCCTCCGCTACGCCACCGCAAAGGTCAACAAGGCCAACCGCGGTGGAGGTGGCGGTGGAGGCGGCTTCAACTCCGGCTCCGGTTCCTCCGGCGGATCGAGCGGCGGCCGCTCGAACTCCTTGTCCAACTCCGGTTCGGGTGGAGACGATCCCTGGGGCAGCGCCCCGGCGGCGTCGGGCTCCTTCGGCGGACGTGGCGGAGACGAAGAGCCACCGTTCTAGATCCTTCGATCGAGAACAACCAGATGTAACGGAGAAAGACCTATGCCCAAACCGCCATTGCGCGACAAGGTGCTCAAGAAGAAGGCGTGTTCCTTCTGCAAGGAAAAGAACACGGCGATCGATTACAAGGACACGACGTTGCTGCGTAAGTACGTCAGCGATCGCGGAAAGATCCGTGCTCGCCGTGTCACCGGCAACTGCGTCCAGCATCAGCGTGACGTGGCCGTTGCCGTGAAGAACTCGCGTGAGGTAGCACTGCTGCCTTACGCCGCGACGGCTCGATAGAAAGGGGCGATTGGTATGAAACTGATCCTCACCGCTGATGTGGACAACCTCGGTGCGCCTGGCGACACCGTAGAGGTCAAGGACGGCTACGGCCGTAACTTCCTGCTGCCCCGCGGATTGGCCATTCAGGCCACCCGTGGAGCTCAGAAGCAGGTCGACGGCATCCGTCGCGCTCAGGAAGCTCGCGCCGTTCGCGGCCTCGAGCACGCCAACGAGCTCAAGCAGGCCATCGAAGGCCTCGAGTCCGTCACGCTGTCTGTGAAGACTGCCGGCGACTCGGGCAAGCTGTTCGGCTCCGTCACCGCGTCGGACGTCGCTTCTGCCCTCAAGGCTGCCGGTGGACCGGTCGTCGACAAGCGCAGCATCGATCTGCCGAAGGCTCACGTCAAGACCACGGGCAAGCACGACATCGTCGTGAATCTGCATCCCGACGTGACCGCCAAGTTCAAGCTGGAGGTCGTCGGAAGCTGATTTCGGCTTTCGGCCCACTACGGCTGCAGAAAAGCCCCACGAACCTCGGTTCGTGGGGCTTTTTCGTGTCTTCTCACAAAGATGAACTGCCGCAATGGGTTCCGATTTGTGAAGCATCTCTCCTCGAACGTTTGTGAGCAAAGCTTTGCGTAGTCTTTGGGCGGGGCGACATCGAACACCATCACCAACTGGAAACAACCGACCTGCCGCCTAGACGCCCGGAGGAACTCTGCCGTGACCACGACCGTGGAACCCGATTCCGACCCCAGTCCTGGAACCCGACGCGAGCCGCAGTCTCGCGTCGGGTCGATTCTGAGATACGACGTACCGGCCTCACTGGTCGTTTTCCTTGTTGCGGTGCCACTTTCGATCGGTATCGCCGTCGCATCGGGCGCGCCGATCATGGCCGGCCTCATTGCCGCCGTTGTCGGCGGCATACTGGCCGGCATCCTCGGCGGATCGCCACTGCAGGTGAGCGGACCGGCTGCGGGTCTCACCGTGGTGGTAGCCGAGTTGGTCAACCAGTTCGGGTGGGGAGTGACGTGCGCCATCACTGTCCTTGCAGGTGTTGTTCAGATCCTGTTGGGCATGAGCCGAATTGCGCGTAGTGCTCTGGCGATCTCCCCTGTCGTGGTACGCGCAATGCTGGCCGGAATCGGCATAACCATTGCGCTGCAACAGATTCACGTGCTGCTCGGCGGTGAGTCCGAGAGCTCGGCCGTGCAGAACATACTGGCGATTCCCACGTCCGTCGCCAACGGTCAGTGGCCGTCGATCATCGTCGGCGGAATCGTCGTCGTGCTGATGTTTGCCTGGCCGCGGTTGGCCGAGCTGTCCAGCGTGATGGCAAAGGTCACCAAGGTGCCTGCCGCCTTGGTCGCAGTGGTCACCGCAACTGCGGTCTCGATCTTCTTCTCCCTCGATGTCGAGCGAATCGAGTTGCCGGGCAACCTGATCGATTCCTTGAGCCTGCCGGTCATGCCCGACGGGCAGTGGAGTGCATTCGTGACCGGTGTCATCACCATCGCGTTGATCGCGAGTGTCGAGAGTCTGCTGTCCGCGGTGGCCGTCGACAAGATGCACAGTGGTGAGCGCACCAACTTCGACCGTGAATTGATGGCACAGGGTGCGGGCAACATGGCCTCCGGTGCCATCGGCGGTCTGCCGATCACCGGCGTCATCGTGCGCAGCGCCACCAACGTCAAGGTCGGTGCCAAGTCTCGTGCGTCGGCGATTCTGCACGGAGTATGGATTCTGATCTTCTCGGTACTGTTCATTTCGATCGTCGAACTCGTTCCGTTCGCAGCATTGGCCGGGCTGTTGGTGATGATCGGCGTGCAGCTGATCAAGTTGGCGGACATCAAGATTGCGAACAAGACCGGCGACATCGCGGTCTACGCGGTGACCGTGGTCGGTGTGGTGGCGCTCAATCTGCTCGAAGGCGTGCTCATCGGATTGGCTCTGTCGATCATCTTGGTTCTGCGTCGCGTGGTGTGGGCCAAGGTGCGCGCGGAAGAGACGGTGGACGGTACCTGGCGCGTCACCACCGAGGGATCGTTGAGCTTCCTCGCGCTTCCCAGATTGACGCATGTGCTGTCCACCGTGCCTGCAGGCACGCATGTCACTGTGCGCCTGAGCGTCGACTTCCTCGATCATGCGGTGCACGATGCGTTGAACGAATGGATGCGCCAGCACGAACTCGGCGGGGGCACAGTGAAAGTCCACGAAGTGGGGACGGCGTCGATGGCCGCTGCCGCCGAGGGCCCGCCCAAGCGTGGGGCGGCGACGGTGAGCAGCTCTTTGGCACCGTGGCGGGCCTGGCAGCTCAAGAACGATGTCGAGCAGGAAGATTCGCCCGTCGCGCTCCGGCCGGTGATGAGCGGAGTGGCGGAGTACCACCGCACCCATGCGCCCAATATTCGTCCGCACCTCGAGGGTCTGACCGACAACCAGGATCCGGACACGCTCTTTCTCTGCTGTGTGGATTCGCGCGTCATGCCGAACACGATCACCAGCAGCGGACCGGGCGATCTGTTCACGGTCCGCAACATGGGCAACCTCGTTCCCGCGAAGGGCCAGGATTGCTCGGTGGAGGCCGCGCTCGCGTTCGGTGTCGACCAGCTGGGGACGTCGTCGGTGGTGGTGGGCGGGCACTCGGGCTGCGGTGCCATGACGGCCGTGTTGAGTGGGCCGGAGAATGCCGCAGACGAGTCTGTGGCGGAATGGCTGGGCCACGCGATGACGAGCCTGGAGGCGTACCGCAGCGGGCATGTGGTCGGCCGTCAGGCCGCGGAACTCGGTTTCGGTGAAGCGGATCAGCTCGCGATGGTGAACGTCGCCGTGCAGCTGCAGACGCTCACTCGTCACCGTGTGGTGGGCCGTGCCAACGCAGAAGGGCGCTTGCACATCACCGGACTGTTCTTCGACATTCCGACGGCCAGGGTGCTCAAGATCGGCACCAAGGAGGTCACCGTGTTGGATCCGGCCGACAGTCCGCAGGAGAGCGAAGCCTGAGGTCCGATCGGCAGTGACGAGGGGCCCGATCCCGTGTGTGGGATCGGGCCCTCGGTCGTTGAAACGGGTAGGTGGTCTGTTTCTGTGAGCATTCCCAGTCTTTGTGACCTAGTTCACCCCTGGGTTCATCTCGTATTTACTCAACACGCCCGAGTTGTCAATTCGGCCGACACGCCGCTCCCAAATCAATGCACAGGAAGAAAACTTTATGTACACCCGGTGACCAGGTTGAACTGCCGAAACTGTGAAAGTTATACCCAGGTTATCCCCAAGTGGTCAACACGGTTGTTCAAGCTCATCCACATTTCATCCACAGATTCATGCACATGCTGTGTTGTGACTCCTGCCGATACCGCTTAACGTCCGTGCAGCGTCTCTCTCGGTGCCGCGGACAGGCGACGAGACTGCGCGAATCCGGTGCCGAGAAAGCTTGTCGGTGCCCGGGGGTAGAACTTGCTCGAGCGCACGGCCGGGTGCTATTCGGCGGTGCTGAAGACTATGGGGAGAGGACGGCCGGTTCGCGTGGCAGTTGTGGACGATCGAGGACAGTCCGACTACTCCGGCTCCTCCTCCAGCGAGGGTCCCGGTGAGGACTTCGGTCGCCAACCCCCGCAGGACATGGCTGCCGAGCAGTCGGTGTTGGGCGGCATGCTGCTGAGCAAGGACGCCATTGCCGATGTGCTCGAGGTCTTGCGGCCGGGTGACTTCTATCGCCCGGCCCACCAGAACGTGTACGACGCGATCCTGGATCTCTACAGCCGCGGAGAGCCCGCCGACCCGGTGACCGTCTCGGCCGAATTGGATCGGCGCGGAGAGCTCAAGCGCATCGGTGGTCCGCCCTACCTGATCACGCTGACTCAGACGACGCCCACCGCGGCCAACGCCGGCTACTACGCCGAGATCGTCGCCGAAAAATCGATTCTGCGCCGCCTCGTGCAGGCCGGCACCCGCATCGTCCAGTTCGGCTACGCAGGGGCCGATGGACAGGACGTCGCCGAGGTCGTCGACCGCGCACAGGCAGAGGTCTACGAGGTGACCGAGCGCCGCACATCCGAGGACTTCCTGCCCCTCGAAGAGCTGCTGCAGCCCACGATGGACGAAATCGACTCGATCGCCAGCCGCGGCGGAATCTCCCTGGGTGTGCCGACCGGATTCGCCGAACTCGACGAAATCACCAACGGTCTTCACCCTGGTCAGATGATCATTGTGGCGGCTAGACCTGGTGTGGGCAAGGCGCTTGCTCTCGATACGCCACTTCCGACGCCCGACGGCTGGACCACGATGGGCGAGGTAGCCGTGGGCGACCACCTCATCGATGCGCACGGGATGCCGACGCGCGTCGTGGCTGCCACGGACGTCATGCTCGATCGACCCTGCTACGAAGTCGAATTCTCTGACGGCACAGTCATCGTCGCCGACGCGGAGCATCAGTGGTTGACGGAGACCAGGGCGTCACGCAAGTCGGCGCAGGCTGCGGCGGTCAACTACAACCGGACCCGCAATCAGCAGACATTCGCTGCTGTGCGCACAACCGAAGAAATCGCGAACACTGTGCGCTGTCCGACGAAAGATGCACGCATCAATCACTCGGTCACCAACACCGAGGCCGTTCAGCTGCCCGAGCGGGAACTTCTGGTACCGCCGTACACGATGGGCGCATGGCTGGGAGATGGAACGTCGGCGTGCGCGCAGATCACCAGCGCTGACCCTGAAATCATCGCGCGGATGGAAGGCGAAGGCCTGCACGTGGTGGCGTCGGAGAAGGCCGCACTCCGATACTCGATCAAACTGCCTACCGAGGTTGTCGAGGCGAAGGACTGTGTCGTTTGCGGCAAGCAGTTCGTGCCGTTTCCGCTCAATGTCCGTACCTGCGGCCAATCATGCGGAGGTAAAGCGCGTTTCATGTCCGCTCCAGTCGCTGCACCGACGTGCATCGACTGCGGCAAGGTCACGACCGGTCTGCACCGCTGTCAGGCATGCCGCAACTCGATCGGGACCGTGCAGGCGCGCCTACGGACGATCGGCGTACTGGGTAACAAGCACGTTCCCATCGACTACCTCCGCAGTTCCGAGGGCCAACGGCGAGCGCTCCTTGCGGGCCTGCTCGATACGGACGGCACTGTCACGGCGGGCGGTTCGGTCCAGTTCTCAGTGACCAGTGAGCAACTCGTTCGTGGGGTCCGTGAGCTGATCGTCAGCTTGGGCTATCGAGTACAGATGTCGACCAAGAGGGCGCGGGGTCGGAGTGAAGCGTCGTCGACGGCATTCACGTTGACGTTCGCGACGGACGATGTCGTGTTCGGCCTGCACCGGAAGCAGTTGCTGCACAAGGAACGTCGAGCTGCAGGATCCACCGTAAGGTCGGGTTCACGGTTCATCGTCGACGTCCGTCGTGTGGATTCGGTCCCAGTTCGTTGCGTGGAGGTCGACAACACAGAGCACCTCTATCTCGCCAGTGAGTCGATGATCCCGACCCACAACTCGACGCTGTCGATGGATTTCATGCGTTCGTGCTCGATCAAGCACGGCATGCCCAGTGTTATTTTTTCTCTGGAGATGAGTCGCACCGAGATCGTCATGCGTCTGTTGTCCGCCGAGGCGAAGATCAAGCTCGGTGACATGCGTTCGGGAAAGATGACCGACGACGACTGGACCAAACTGGCCCGGCGCATGAGCGAGATCAGCGAAGCGCCGCTCTTCGTCGACGATTCGCCCAACCTGACGATGATGGAGATCCGTGCGAAGGCGCGACGCCTGAAGCAGCGCAACGGACTGAAACTCATTGTGGTGGATTACCTTCAGCTGATGTCGTCGGGCAAGAAGGTCGAGTCCCGTCAGCAGGAGGTCTCGGACTTCTCCCGTCAGCTGAAGCTGTTGGCCAAGGAACTCGAGTGCCCGGTGGTAGCGGTATGTCAGCTCAACCGTGGTCCCGAGCAGCGAACCGACAAGAAGCCGATGGTGTCCGACCTCCGTGAGTCCGGATCCCTGGAGCAGGACGCCGACATGGTGATTCTGCTGCACCGCCCCGACGCAATCGAGCGCGACGACCCCCGCGGCGGTGAGGCCGACCTGATCCTCGGCAAGCACCGTAACGGTCCGACGGCGACAATCACTGTGGCACACCAGCTTCACCTGTCTCGGTTCGTCGATATGGCGCGGGGCTAGGGTCAACCACGCTGGTCCAGCCCTGGGTCCGTATTCTCACTGTGAATCAAGCACCTGACGCAACATTCGACGAAAGTGATCCATGTCCGAGGACCAGAACGCAGACGTTCCACCGAACCATCTCTCCATCGATCCGCGCAGCGCTTTCTACGACGAAGAGGTTCTGCGCCGTGACGTGGGTATTCGCTTCAACGGCGTCGAGAAGACCAGTGTTCGCGAGTACAACGTGACCGAAGGTTGGGTGCGAGTCGAAGTCCCGACCGCCAAGGATCGCTACGGTAATCCCATGCTCGTCAAGCTCAAGGGCACAGTCGAACCGTACTTCCGCGACGCGAAATAGCGGACGTCCGCGCAGGGGCCGGAACGGTCGAGAAACGGCGACGCCGAGCCGTTATCTCGGCTGAGTTACTCCACCGGGTCGAGCTCGAGCTCGTAATAGAGCGCCTTCGGCCCCTCGCCGTTACCTTCGTGGCAGTCGAAGCCGCGTTTCTCGTACACGTGTCGCGCCGCCTCGTCGTCCTCGGAGGTGTTGAGGTCCATGTAGGTGGCACCCCTGCGGCGTGCGTGCTGGATCACGTCGTCGAGGAAGGTTGTGCCGTAACCCTTCCCGCGTAGCCCGGGTTGGATGTAGAACTCGGCAAGGTAGGCCTCGGGGTCTGCACTCAGCGTCGCTATCCGAAATCGCAAAACCGCCACGCCGATGGCGGGAGTCCCGAACATCAGGACGCTGGTGTCACCGGATGTCACCAGAGTGCCGAGATGTACTGCAAGCCAATCCCACTCGGGCACCGGGTAGTCGTACTCGCGATTGAAATCCATCAACAGAGCTGCGGCCTCGGTGAATCCCGCAGGATCCTGGACGGCACGTGTACCACCGACTGATGTCACCGCCTACTCCTCGTCAGTAGTCCGGTTGAACGAGATTCTTCGCATCGCGCAGACCGAGGCCGGGATGCTTCTCGCGTAACGCCTTGATCGCGTAAACAGTTCGTCCGGATTCTGCGACAACCGCCTCGACATCCGCGGCGGGCACATCCTCGGGCTTAATCTTCTCCGGAGCCGTCCAGGTTCGACGCTCTCCGTACCAGATGAACACAGCCGCTACAGCCAGCACTACCAGCTTCGACCAGTTCCAGGCAGAAGGATCGGACACAAGGTCGCTGATCGTGAGGAACGCGAGCGCGGCCAGCAACGCGGCAAGCCCGTAACGCTTCCAGGGGCGTTCTTCGGCCTTCATGTCTTTCATGCTGTCACCGCACCCGGATATGGGCAACGGCTCAACGTCGCAATTCGGTATCGAGTTGAACCATGAGCACGCTGAATCGCGTACGCCCAGTGATCGGTGGCGGAAACCGGCGCAAAACCGAGCGTAGCGTTGCGTCCGCTTGTGCATTGATCCATTCGATCTGCTTTGCAACAGCTTTGGGGTCGGCGAGCACCAGATGGATGGCGGATCCGAGCATGTGTTTGACCTGATGTGGGCTGTACAGCGGATGGACAAAGGCAGCACCGGCGGCGTGCATTGCGGACAGTGCGGCGTCCGTGGCCTCGGAGGCAGGCATTTCCCGGGCAGCTTTGTGCGCGCCCCAGGCAAGGTGGCGAAGTGCTGTCGTGCGGTGGCCGGTCTCCGCAAAAGCCTCGGCACCGTCGATCGCCGTACGTGGACGCGCATCGTTGGGGTTGGCCATCTCGAAGATCGGCAACGCCCGTCGTGCGCAGGTAGCTGCGAAGTCCGTCACGTGTCGAATGTCGTCGACGCTCAGCTCGACTTCTGCATGCCAGGACACCTCAGATTTCCTTCATTCCTCGTACACCTCCGTGGTGATGCAGAAGGGGTGGCCGGCGGGGTCGAGGAGAACGCGCCATCGCGGGTCCGGTTGCTCCACTGCTTCTGTCGCGCCGCATTCGACGGCGTAAGAAACGGACTCGTCCAGGTCGGCTCCGGCGTTCAGATCGAAATGCACGATGAATGCCGACGGCCACAGGGGCGGAGCGTAGTTCGCGACTCTCTGCGCGACGATGTTCATGCCCGCCTGTGTTCTGATTCCGGTGCTGTCCAGGTTCTCCCACAGCAAGTCTCCGCCGAGTAGCGCGAGGTAGAAGCGAGCGAGCACCGCTGGATCGGCGCAATCGATGGTTATACCTGCGACGTCGAGATGTGGGCGCGACATGCCACGACAATACGGGCGGTGGTGTGCTGAGTGTCCACAATTCGGGCCGAGAAGCGGGATTCCGGACATGAACAGTAATGGTGGACGCTCAGCCCACCTCTCGCGCAGCGCACTTGACCTCGAGTGCACTCGAGGTTGCAAGGTTGCTTCATGCATACGACTTTCGACGAGTTGCCGCAGCTCATGACTCTGATGACAGGCGACGAAAAGCACCGTCCCAGTGCAACGTCCACGCTCGATGTGCTGTGGGTGCTGTACTCCGACATTCTTAGGGTCGACCCAGCGAATCCTGATGACCCGCGGCGGGACCGGTTCTACCTATCCAAGGGCCACGGGCCCATGGCGTACTACGCAGTGCTGGCGGCACAGGGGTTCTTGACGCGGTCCGAGCTCGCTTCGTTCGGCACCTACCACTCGCCCTTGGGCAGTCACCCGGATCGCACGTTGGTTCGCGGAGTCGACATCGGATCGGGATCGCTCGGTCACGGTCTCGCTCTGGCCGCCGGAACCGCTGTTGCGCTGAGGATTCGGAAGAGCAACGCGCGAGTGTTCGTACTGATCGGCGACGCCGAGCTCGATGAGGGCAGCAACATGGAAGCCATCCAGTTCGTCGGGCGCTCGCGGCTTGGGAACCTGACGACGGTGGTGATCGACAACGATTCGGCCGGCTTGGGGTGGCCCGGGGCTATCGCGTCGCGCTTCGCCCTCGAAGGGTGGTCGACCTCGGACGTCGACGGACGTGATCACGGTGAACTCCGGACGGCACTCAGTACTGCTCACCCGGACCGGCCACACGTGGTGGTAGCCCATGTGGAGAGGAAGGAGAGCTGATGACCGCAACGCTGGACCAGCGCGAGTACTTCTATCGTCTGCTGCCCGAGCTGTTGGCGCAGGACGAGCGAATCGCGTTGGTGCTGGCCGAGATCGGAGTCGGCTATCTCGAGCCGGATCTCACCGAGGATGTTCGATCGCGGGTCATCAACGTCGGGATCCGAGAACAGGCGATGATCGGAGTAGCAGGCGGTATGGCGCTCGCCGGAATGCGTCCGATCGTGCACACCTTTCCGCCGTTCCTGATCGAGCGGCCATTCGAGCAAGTGAAGCTAGATCTGGGGCATCAGGGCGTCGGCGCAATTCTGGTGAGCTCGGGCGGGTCCTACGGCTGGCCGCAGGGCGGCGAGACCCACTTCGGTCAGCGAGATGTGGCACTCCTCGACACTCTGGGCGGCTGGACGGTCCACGTTCCCGGGCACGTGGACGAGGTCGAATGGATGCTGCGCACTGCGGCGGCAACCGACGATTGCGTTTACATCAGGCTCGACGGAGTGTGCAACGAACGTCCGCACGGCCAAGAAGACGCTTCGATGACCGTTCTGCAGCAAGGTAATTCGGGCACGGTCATTTCGGTCGGTCCGATGACGGACCGTGTCCTGGTCGCAGCCCGTGGACGTGACCTGACGGTGCTGCACGCGTCGACGATCAGGCCCTTCGACGGTACGACTCTCCGTACGACGCTGACTGCGCCCGACGTCATGATATGGAGCCCTATCTTGCGGAAACCTCTGTGTGTCAGGTCGATCGGGCTCTATCGGACATACGGCATCGAGTGCTGGGGATCGGCGTCGAGCCCGGAGAGCGCAGGAAATACGGGACTGTGGCCCAACACGACCAAGCCAACGGTCTCGACATCGAGGGGCTGTCCCGATCGATGGACGACTTCTTCGGTTGATCAGTTCTGGCGGCGCTCGTACCTGCTCTTGGCAACGTTGTAGGCGGCGTCGAGTAGTTCCCGAACATTCGTATCGGTCCGCGACGACGGGTTCACCACCGACATCCATCCTGCCGTGCCGTATTGAGGGTGGGCGGCGATGACGTCGTCGCTGTCGGCCTGGGGTGCGTGGGCCGCGTCACGGGGCGGCACTCCCAAGAACTTCTCGAATTCTTGCTTTCCTGCAACGATATTGACACGAAACGCGCCTGTCCTGTCCAGTCGAGACAGTTCGTCGTCCGGGTAGTTCTTGGTCACGATCGTCGCAAACGGCTGAGTGGTCGGGATGGTGCCGTCGGGCGAGTAATAGAAGAACACGTCGCCCCATGCGAGCTCGGGGGTTCCGTCTCCTTCTCGGGGCCGCTGTGTGACAGTGCCCTCGAAGCTACCGACCAGATTCACGATGTCGTCGAGTGTCATGCATCGATGTTCACATGTTCGTCCGCTCTTGCCCAGAGTTACCTCGTCGCAGTAGCGGCCGCGCGGTGGATGATCTGTTCGATTAGATCGGCGTCGTCGGAATCTCTCGGTGCGTACAGGAAGACGTAGGTCTCAGGTAGCCCGAGAAAGGGGCGTCCTGCCAGCGGGTGCAGTTCGCCCCACCCCGCGGATACGACGGTCTGCGCATCGTCCGGTTGCAGTACGACGTGCAACGAACCCTCGGTCTCGTGTACGTGCACTATTTCGCCTTTGGTCCGAGAGATACAGGGCGAGGCAGACCGTAGATCGGAAAGATACAGCGCGTCACCCCTACGCTCGAAACGACTGCGCGCCAGATGGAACGGTCCATCCAACAGCACCTCGGCGGTGACGGCGGCAGTAAGCCGCTCGATCAAGGCATGGGTCGCCCGATCAGTGAGCTGGCGATGGGGAATGGGGTACGGCGCGACTGACGGCCGTCGTCCGGGGCGGTGTTCGAGCTGCCAGTGCAGACCGGTACCGGATGAACCGTCGACACGAAGTGGGTCGCGTCGCGCACACAATCTCAGGGCGGTGGTGATCAACCAGCCACCGACATTGGCGGGGAGACCGCCCGGCCCCAGGTCGATCCATGCGGCGTAGTCGCTCTTGACCTTCTGCACGGGTTCAACGTAGCTGCTGGGGCCGGGCGGTGACAGTCCGTCAGACCGGGCAGCTGACGGTGTACGTCCAGACTGTTCCCACAGGTCCCGTGACTCGGACCAGCACCGCGGTAGCGGTGCCCGGAGGAACCGAGACCACGACGGATCCGACGCCGGTGCTGCCACCGACGTAGCCGGTGTTGTGGATCGGTGCACCCTGGTAGAACACCTCGATCTGATCGGGCACGTTCACGGTGTCGTAACTGAGGACGAACGAGGTCGGGCCGGTTCGACCCAGCTCGTGCAGCGTCTCCGTCACACCTTCCTCACCCGACAATGTCGAGGCGTTGCATTGCTGAGTTGCGATACCACCGTTCGCCGAACCCGTGTCGATTCCGAGGATGCCGCCGGCGATGGCACTCCCGCTCCCGAGGATGCGGACACTGTTGTCGATGATGTTCCCGCCGTCGAGAATGGCGCTGCCACTGTCGAGAATGGCGCTGCCGCTGTCGATGATGGGGCCGAGTTCGGGCTGGGCCAGGGCCGATGCGGGTGCGGCGAGCGCGAACGCTGCGACGGTCAGGACGACCGCCGCCGAACGGCGGCCCAGGTTCTTACGAATTCGACTTTTACGCGACACAATTCCTCCACCGAACGTACGTGACGGGCTGTCCGTCTCAGCGATGGTGACATGGCAACTGCCGGTTCGAGTATCCCTCATTCGGATGATCCTACGAGCCGAAAGCTCTGCGCCCCAAAGACTATTGTCGTTCGTTCGGCTGAACGGCGCGCAGTGTGGATGTTCGCCGTCGATGCCTCCAACGGTCTCAGATGATCGACCCGATCGTGCGCGCTGCATCGGGAAACTCGCCGGGGTTGGGGCCTGCGTAGTTGAGTCGAAGATATTTACCGGTGGGTTCGGCGGGGAAGTAGTCGTTTCCGGCCCCGACGATCACACCGGCGGATTTGCACTGTTGCACAACCTGATCCAAGTCCACGTCATCACGCAAGCGCATCCACAGGTTCAATCCGCCGCACGGCACGGCGTCGAGGTGGCCACCGGGCGCGAACTCGATCAGGCTGTTCGCCAACAAGTCTCGACGCGACGCCAGCTGCGTGCGAAGATGCCGAAGGTGCGTACGCCAGGCAGGTTGGGTGACCACGTCCAGCGCGACGGTTTGCAGGATCCCGCTGACATACATCGATTCGGCACCGGTGTCGGCAAGGATTCGCTGATGAGCGGGTCCGCGAGCAACCAAGCCCGCCAATCGAACCGACGGCGATACCGTCTTCGTGAGCGATCGGAGATAGACCACATGTCCGGCGTCGTCCCGTGCGGCCAGTGGGTTGGGTTCGGCGGTGATGCCGAAATCGTGAGCCGAGTCGTCCTCGATCAGGAATGCGCCGTGCCGTCGAACGGTGTCGAGAACCTGCTCGCCCAGCGCCGGCGACCAGTGGGCTCCGGTCGGGCTGGCAAACGTCGGTTGGGCGTAGAACGCCCGAGAGCCGGTGCGTGCGAAAGCCTCCGACAGTGCATCGGGATCAGGACCGTGCACGCCGCTGGGGACCGGTACGACGCGGACGCCCGCCTGGTTAGCAGCGAGAATCGCGCCCCAATATGTCGGCGATTCCATCAGCAGCGGCCGGCCGGCCCCGACGAGTGCGCGAAATGCGGTGCCGAGGCCGGTCTGACTCCCGGGAATGATGACGACATCGCTGGCCGACGGCGGCGTGACGCCTACCGGTGTCGACGTCCCCAACTCCGCGGCGAACCACGCCCGCAGTTCGGGCAGTCCGGCTGTCGGGGGTCTGGCGATCACCGCGTCGGTGCGGGACGCCCGAGTGAATGCAGCATGAACGAGTCTCTCCGGCAACAACTCGCGAGCCGGATAGCCCGAATGGAGCGCGATCACATCGCTGGAGGTCGACTGCAGAGCCGCCGGTAGTTGCAGTCGATTGTCCGGCGCGCCCAGCGCCGCGGTCTGCCATCCATAGTCGTTGGGCCGGGCCGTGCGGACGGTTCTCACGAAAGTGCCCACACCAGGGCGGCTTTCGATGACGCCTTGTGCGGTAAGTGCGCGCAGCGCCTTCTGCACCGTCACCGGACTGGCCTGATGCTCGGCCACCAGCGAGCGCGTGGACGGCAATTTGGCCTCGGCCGGTGCCGCCGCGATCCACTGCTTCAGGGCCGCCACGATTCGAGAGCTGCTATCGTCGGACATGACACAGCATAGTAGCGCTACTCGAACTGGTGCGGGACCGCTATCACGCGTCGGACTGTTGTGGGGATTGGCAGGCGTCACTGCATTCTCGTTCACCGTTCCGCTCACCCGCATCGCCGTCACCGGTGGCCTGTCACCGCTCTTCGTCGGCACCGGTCGTGCCGTATTGGCCGCCGCACTGGCGGCAACGGCTCTGGCTGTGACGAGGCAGCAGCTTCCCCGAGGCGGGCAGTGGCGTCGGCTGGTGGTGGTCGCGGCCGGTGTCGTCATCGGGTTTCCGGTACTCACCTCGTACGCCCTCACTACGGCCTCGGCCGGCCACAGTGCCGTGGTCATCGCATTGCTCCCGGCGGCGACGGCTGTTGTCGCGGTAGTGCGAGAACGGCAACGAGTTCGGCCGATGTTCTGGATGGTCGCAGCCATGGGCGCTGTCGTTGCCGTGGGCTTCGCCTTTCTGGGGACGGGAACGGCCGCTGGGCTGCAGTGGTCGGACCTACTGCTACTCGGGGCCGTGGTTGCCGCGGCGGTCGGCTACGCAGAAGGGGGCTTGCTGGCCCGTGAACTAGGCGCCTGGCAGACGGTGTCGTGGGCTCTGGTGGTGAGCATTCCGGTGACCGGGGTGTTGGCCACCGTCGCGTGGTGGAAGCAGCCGTCGACGGCAGGTGCACCCGAGTGGGCATCGTTCGCCTACCTGGCAGTGGTGAGCATGTACCTCGGATTCTTCGCCTGGTATCGGGGCTTGGCCATCGGTCCCATGTCGAGTGTCAGTCAGATACAGCTGGTCCAACCCGTCCTCACCCTCTGCTGGGCCGCGATCATCCTGCGCGAGGGGTTGACGTGGCCGGTGGTCGGGGGTGGAGCGGCGGTCATCGCATGTGCAACAGTGGCGGTCCGGACCCGGATGTCGCCGACCGTTCGGCAGGAGGAGTACTCGACATGACGAAATCGATCGATCAGGCGCGCAAGCTCGAGAACGTGCGCTACGACATTCGTGGACGCATTCTTGACAAGACCGAGGAACTCGAGGAGCAGGGGCACGCGATCCTGCGCCTCAATGTCGGCAATCCTGCCCCGTTCGGTTTCGAGGCACCGGACGAGATCATGATGGCGATGATCCGCAATCTCCCGACTGCTCAGGGCTATTCCGACTCACGCGGCCTGTTCTCGGCGCGCACCGCGGTGGTGCAGTACTACCAGACCAAGGGTCTGACAGACCTCGATGTCGGCGACGTCTACCTGGGTAACGGGGTGTCGGAATTGATTACGATGACGATGCAGGCCCTTTGCAACCCGGAAGACGAGATTCTGATCCCCTCGCCCGACTATCCGCTGTGGACGGGTTCGGTGGCCCTGGCCGGTGGGGTACCCGTCCATTATCTGGCCGACGAAAGCCAGGACTGGGCCCCGGACTTCGACGACCTCGAAGCGAAGATCACTCCCCGCACCCGGGCGATCGTGGTGATCAACCCCAACAATCCGACAGGGGCGGTGTATTCACGCGAGGCGCTGCAACGATTCGTCGACCTTGCACGTGAGCACGATCTGATTCTGCTCGCCGACGAGATCTACGAAAAGATCGTCTACGACGGTGCAGAGATGACGAATCTGGCCACCCTGACCGGGAAAGATGTTCTGTGTCTGACCTATTCAGGCCTGTCGAAGGCGTACCGAGTGTGTGGATTTCGTGCAGGTTGGTTGGCGATCACCGGGCCGCGTCGACGAGCGGCCAGCTTCATCGAAGGCATCACGCTGCTCTCCAACATGCGGATGTGCGCGAACGTTCCGGCGCAACACGCAATACAGACTGCGCTCGGCGGCAGGCAGTCGATCGAGGATCTGCTGCTTCCGGCGGGCAGGCTTACTGCACAGCGTGACCTGGCGCATCGGATGCTCAACTCGATCGACGGAATCAGTTGCGTTCAGGCTGCGGGCGCGCTGTACATGTTCCCGAAACTCGACACCGAACGTTTCGGCATCGTCGACGACGAGAAGTTCGTGCTCGACCTCCTCGAATCCGAGAAGATCCTCGTCAGCCACGGCCGCGCTTTCAATTGGGATGTGCCGGATCACTTCCGGCTCGTCACCCTCCCCAACGTCGATGATCTCGCGACGGCATTGGAGCGGCTCGGCAACTTCATGAGCTCCTACCGGCAGTAGCGATCAGCTCTGATCCGGCTCGAACAGATCCTCGATGGTGCATTCGAAGGCCGCGGCGAGGCGAAAGGCGACGGGCAGGCTCGGGTCGAATCGTTCCTTCTCGATGGAGATGATCGTCAGGCGGGTGACGTCGATGCGCTCAGCCAGTTCGCTCTGAGACCAGCCCTGCTCGGTGCGACGTCGTCGAACACTGTTCTTCACTCGGAGAGCGCGCGATGTCGCGCGTAGGCGTACCGGGCGATGAACGATGCGAACGCGGCGAGAAGCAGGCCGATCAGGAGCAGTGTGGTCGGTGGCTCGGCCCGCGCTATCGACACCACGGTCAGTGTCAGGCCCAGAATGCAGACCAGGTCGGTGGCCGTCCCGCTCGATGCAGTCGTCGCCCAGTGGGATTCGATGCTGTCGCCCGACGAGTACACAGCCTCGGCCGTCTTCGGCGCGATGAGAAGGATCCACCCCAGCATCGCTCCGAAGGGCAAAGCGGTGAATCCGAACACCACCGCTGACGTTCCCGGCGCAACGGGCGAGACGAGCCAGGCGAGCAATGCCGTCGCCGCCGCCGTGGCGAGGCCGATGGCCCCGGCCGACAACCATCTGAGGGTCATGCAAAGCTCCGATCGAAGTATAGTTCGCTATACGTATAGGAAACCATACATCTCGGCGTGTGTGGTCCTCGCCGTAGCTCTGGCGGTAATATTCCGACACGTAGATCGTCGGGATTCGGCGTCGTACCCAGCCCTAGGAGCCAGCCCGTGCATTCGTCTTCATTCGGAGGTCTGTGATGGCCGGCGGACTCGTAGCCCTGCTCGACGACGTGGCCGCGTTAGCGCGTCTGGCAGCTGCATCCATCGACGACGTCGGTGCAGCAACCGGTAGAGCGACGGCGAAGGCGGCAGGCGTCGTCATCGACGACGCGGCGGTGACGCCACAGTACGTCCGGGGTCTTGCGGCCGAACGTGAGTTGCCGATCATCAAGCGCATCGCCGTGGGTTCGTTGCGCAACAAGCTGCTGATCATTCTGCCGATCGCGTTGCTTCTCAGTCAGTTCGTGCCGTGGCTGTTGACGCCCATTCTGATGCTCGGTGGCTGCTACCTCAGCTACGAAGCCGCGCACAAGATCTGGGGCGCACTCTTCGGCCACGGCGACCATCACTCCGCCGCCGAGGACGAGCCGCGCGACGAGGACAGCGTTGTTTCCGGAGCAGTGCGCACCGATCTGATTCTGTCCGCCGAAATCATGGTCATTGCGCTCGACACCATTGCTGCAGAGGGCTTCTGGAGCCGACTGGTCATCCTCGCGGTTGTCGCCGTGGTCATCACGATCGTCGTCTACGGAGTCGTCGCGCTGATTGTGAAGATGGACGACATCGGTCTGAAGTTGGCCGACGGTTCCACCGGGTTCGTCGAAAAGTTCGGCCGAGGCCTGGTCAAGGGTATGCCGAAGGTCATGTCGGTGCTCTCTGTCGTGGGTACCGCAGCGATGCTGTGGGTGGGCGGACACATCCTGCTCGTCGGTATCGACGAACTCGGATTCCATCCGATCTACGAACTCGTGCACCACGGCGAGGAGGCCGTCCGTGGCGTCGCCGGCATCGGCGGAGTGTTGGCGTGGGTCGTCAACACTCTGGCGTCGGCGATCATCGGCGCGATCGTGGGCGGCATCATCGTCGCTGCGCAGCTCGGAATATCGAAGGTGCTCGCGAAGCGCGCTGCCGCCAAGTAGAGGCGGGCGGCATTCACGGTTGTCACCGATGGGCCAGCTCGAACACACGCTGTTCCGATGCCGAAACGTCGGCGAGCGATGCCGTCAACTCGTCCCACGCTCGCTGAACGCGGAGTTCATCTCGGCGCAGGCGCTTCTGGGCGGCAGCGAGTCTCCGGCGCTCAGCCTGAAGTGCTCGTTGGTCGCGATCGTGACGGGTCAGGAAAAGGTACGTGTGCGGATCGAACGGATACATGCCAACTCCTATGGTGTGGTGGGGAATCCGTGCATCAGGACCATGACGTGTTCGCGTTCTGCCGGTACCGCGTTCTCGCCGTGACGCCGCCATTTGTCGATGACCGCGCGCATCTCCGTGCCCATGGATTTCGTTTCTTCGGCAGTGAGCCGCAAAACGTCGTCGCTACTGAATGCCGCCGCCACCCACTCCGGGCCCCACGATTCCGAGGTTCGTCCGAAGTCGTGCAGGCGTGACCATTGATGCGCCAACCAGGAATCCATGGAGGCCTTGGCGACCGACAACGACTCGGGTGAATTCGAGAAGTCGTTTTCCGACCAGCTGAACCCTCCTTCGTGGGCCTCCGACCACCACCGCTGACGCTTGTCCGATCCGTTCTCGACCTCTTTGACGAATCCGTGCTCGGCTAATTTGCGCAGGTGATAGCTCACCGAGGCCGGTGACTCGTCCACCAGATCGCCGAGCTGGGTGGCCGTCATCGACTTGTTGGCACGCAGCGCGTAGAGCAGCCGCAGCCGGATTGGATGTGTCAGCGCCTTGAGCTCGGACATGTCCGTCAGCTTCCGCGGAGTCCGGGGTGGGGGTGGTGGGCTCATGAACCAACCATAACTCGAAAGAAATATTTCGCAATAGTTCTTTCGGAGTGTGCCCGAGGGTCAGTTCTTCCAGTTGACCGCAAAGTCGAGCCAAGTCGCGCTCATCGCCTGCTCCTGCAGGATCACGATCAGCAGCGCTCCGAGGCAAATCACGATCGGAGCGGGCAGGATCCACCACGACCACCGTCGATCCTGGCCGACGACGTGGAGGACGCGAATTGCCCAGAGCAGCCCCACGGTCAGCAGCACCACGACCGCTACCGCACCGACGAGCAGCGGATCGAACCATGCGAAGTATCCGCGGGGAGACGGCCACCAATTCCCGGACATGACAACCAACGCGACGACGGCGATCGTTGTGAACGCGAGCAGGATCGGACCGGGTGGCTTCGCAGCTTTTCGAGGCGCGTTGGCTGCCTCGATCAGGCGGTCGATCAGGCGGTTCGGCATGGATTCGACGGTACTAGCTGCTGTGCACGGTGACGGCGTATCCGTCGGGGTCTTGCAGGACGAAGGTTTTTCCGAAGGGCCCGTCGAAGGGGTCGTTCAAGATGGTGACTCCAGCCGCGATCAGCATTTCGTGTAGCGCCACGGCGTCGTTGCATTCGAGCCACAGTGCAACTCCGAGTCCGGCTTGCCCGGTGTCGAGATCTGTTCCGGGAGCTGGGTTTCGGACAGCAAACGGGATGGGTGAAGTCATGAAGACCACCGCGCCGGGCGGTGCCTGAGGTGCGCGGACGAGGCCTAGCTGGGATTCGTAGAAGTCTGCGCTGACGGCGAGGTCACGTACTTGGAGGGAGAGGAAGCTGGGTCCGGAAACGGCTGCGACGGTCATGTCGGGTCCTATCTTTGGCTTGTCAAGTTCTTGACGATCCGAATGTATGTCAAGATGTTGACATGAGTCAAGTGGACGTCGACACCTCGATCGGATACGCCCTCAAGCGGGCTACCTCTGCCCTGCGTTCGGCGATGGACGAATGTCTACGTGATCTGGACATCACCGTCTCGCAGTACTCGAGCCTCGAACTCCTTGCACACAAGCCGGGGCTGTCCAACGCCGAGCTCGCTCGGGCGGTGTTCGTCAGCCGGCAAGCGACCCATCAGCTGTTGGCCGGTCTCACGCGCGAGGGTCTGGTGGAGATAGAGGGGGCCGGTCGAGACCAGCGCCTGTACGTGACGGAACGTGGAATCGAACGTCTCAGGCACGCGTCGGCTGCCGTCGCCGAGGTGGAACGTGCCATGATCGCATCGCTCGCCGCACAGGAGCGAGAAGTGCTGCATCGCAATCTAGTTGCGTGCGCGGAGGCGTTGGACGGGCGCGCGCAGTCGTAACCGCACACGCGTTCTCCCGCTCAGGCGAACTCGGCGTGCATTTCCCAGATCATGATCTCGCTCGCAGTCGATGCTGTCACGCGCTGTCCGCCGGTGCCGGTCAGTCGCACCGCGTCACCCTGGACGACATCGCCGATGTCCTCGAACACCGCGGAGCCGTCGGCGACGAAGACGTGACCGAAAGGGGCTTCGGGAACGACGATCGATTGTCCGGGCTGGAGCCGCGCAACATGCAGTGCCACAAAGCGATTACCGATGCGTACTCCGCTCACGTCGGGCATTCCCGACGCCACGCAGACGAGCTCGCCCGATGCCAACTCGCCTCGAACATCCAGCTCTTCGTACGACGGCACCCGGCCGTCGGCATCCGGCGGAATCCACATCTGCACGACGCGTAACTTCTCGCGGCTCGACCGACTCGACGCATTGCGTTCGGTGTGGCGAATGCCGGTGCCGGCACTCATGCGTTGAATCGTTCCGGGACGGATCTGCCCGGTATTGCCCTGGGAATCAGTGTGTTCGAGCGTGCCTTCGAGAACCCACGTGAGGATCTCCATGTTCTGGTGGTGATGCGAGTCGAAGCCTTCGCCGGGAAACACCGTGTCCTCGTTGTGCACCATCAGCAGTCCGTGCGCATTGGCCGCGAGGTCGTAGTTGCCGGTGGCGGGAAACGACTGCTTGGAGTCGAGCCACTCGTTCCACCAGTGATGTCGTTCGGCACTGCGAACAAGGGTGAGGGTCACGACGCGTGGTACCGCATTGCCGAGAATGTGCGTGTGAGAGCCGCGAGATCGCTCGGGTTCACGAGGTCGAACATGTTCTGTCGCACTGCTTCGACGTGGCCCGGGCTGGCGGCGGCGAGGGTGTTCATACCGGCTTCGGTGAGCTCGGCGGACATTCCTCGCTTGTCGTCGTCGCATTTGACGCGAACGACCCAGCCGTTGTCGACCAGTCGGCTGATGGCCCTGGTGACGCCGCTGCGCGTGGTGGTGACAGCGTCGGCCAGTTCGCTCATTCGCCGTCGTCGGTCGGGTGCTTCGGAGAGCACGACCAGCAGCTCGAAGTCGGTGAAGGATATTCCGGAGTCGCGTGTGAGTTGATTGTCGAGGTCGCGGAGCAACAGCCTCGTCGCGTCGAGGTACGCGCGCCAGGCCTGCTGTTCGTCGGCATCGAGCCACCGTGGTGAGTCCATACCTCCATGCTAGTTGACAACGCAACTATCGGGTGTACTGTTTTTGGTAGTTGACGAAGCAACTACTTGACCGGAGGGTGGAGCGATGACCGAGACAGATGTACACACCACAGAGCGGGACCGCATTCGTGAGCAGTACATGAAGCCTGCAGGCGAGCGGCCGGCATCGTCGGCCCGCGGACTCCATCACACCGCATTGGTCAGTAGCGACGTCGAGGCGACGGTGCGCTTCTATCAGGATCTGCTCGAGTTCCCACTGACCGAGCTCATCGAGAACCGCGACTACCCCGGCTCTTCCCACTTCTTCTTCGACATCGGCAACAGCAATCTGCTGGCCTTCTTCGATTTTCCGGGCCTCGACGTCGGTCCCTACGCGGAGGTTCTGGGCGGTCTGCACCACGTGGCGATCAGCGTCGAACCCACTCGCTGGGAGCATCTGCGCAGCAAGTTGATCGACGCCGGCGTGGAGCTGATCGAGCACAGCGAGGTCTCGCTGTACTTCCGCGACCCCGACGGTGCGCGGCTGGAACTCATCGCGGATCCGCTCGGTGAGATGTACGGATCGCACGTTCTATGAGACCCACCTACTTCGAGAACCGAGGCAATGACATGACCTCTGCAGCAACCACACTCGATATCCGGCGCGCCGACGACCGATCGAAGACCAAGATAGGCTGGCTCGACTCCAAGCATTCCTTCTCGTTCGGTAACCACTTCGATCGCGGTAACACCCACCACGGTGTCCTCATGGTCAACAACGATGACATCGTCACGCCAGGAATGGGATTCGAGACCCACCCGCACCGCGACATGGAGATCATCACCTGGGTTCTGCAGGGATCGCTGGTCCATCAGGACTCGATGGGTCACTCCGGCGTCATCTATCCCGGTCTGGCGCAGCGTATGAGCGCGGGTACCGGAATCCTGCACTCCGAGAAGAACGATTCGTGGCGGCTGGGCGATACTGCCGGCTCGTATTCGGGCAAGCACGGTGATCCCGTTCGGTTCGTCCAGATGTGGGTCGTACCCGATGAGCAGGGCATCACTCCGGGCTACGAGCAGCTCGAGATCGACAACGAATTGCTCAGCGGCGGTTTGGTTCCCGTCGCCTCCGGTATGCCGGACCACGCCGACCACGCAGCCATCCGCATCAAGAACAAGTACGCGGCGATGCACGTAGCGCGCATACGGTCCGGGCAGGCCGCTGTCGAGATCCCCGATGCGCCGTTCGTACACATTTTCGTCGCCGAGGGTGAGGCGATGCTCGAGGGCGTCGGTCTACTCGCCGAGGGTGACGCCGTGCGCGTCAGCGGGGGTGGCGGTCAGAAGCTGAGCTCGGCCAGCGGTGCCGAAGTGATCGTGTGGGAGATGCACGCCGCGATCGCCGGGTGAGGTTCGGCTACCTCTTCAGTCCGAACATTTTCGCGATCGTCTTCTCCATGAACGTCGCCGGAAGCAACCGCCGGGCGAGGAACACCACCGGTGCGTTGCTTCCTCTGGCGTACAACGGTTTCGGCTTGTCGGCCTCGATGGCCTTGATCACGACTTCGGCGACATCCTCGGCGGAGATGCCGGTACCTTCCTTGCGGTCGAGGGACGAGATCGCGGTGTGGAAATCGTCTCGGTGGACCGAATCCGATGCGATGTACTTCGTTCGCCGCTCGCTGATCCCGGTGTTGATCGACCCCGGCTCCACCGTGGTCATCCACACGCCGTAGGGCGAGAGTTCCAAGCGTGCCGCGTCGGAGAAGCCCTTGATGGCGGCCTTCGTCGAGGCGTAGGACGACCGGTAGGCGAGCGGGAAGCTGGCCAACATCGAGCCGACCATCACGATGCGGCCGTACCCGCGCTCGCGCATACCGGGAATGACGCCCTGCGACAACGTCACTGCGCCGAAAACGTTCAGTTGGAAAAGCCTCTCGATGGCGTCGGTCGGCAGCTCCTCGAACGGGCCGGACTGACTCTCACCGGCGTTGTTGACCAGAACGTCGACAACTCCCAATTCCGCGACGAACGTCTCGATCGACGCGGCATCGGTCAGGTCGAGGGCGCGATAGTCGACGCCTGCCGCGCGTCCCGCGTCGGGAATCGAATCGGGGTTTCGGGAGGTGCCGATCACGCGATACCCGCGTTCGACCAGTGCCGACGCAACGGCCTTGCCTATTCCCGACGAAGCTCCGGTGACCACTGCGGTGCGATTCATGCCCGAATGGTACCGGTGCGCTCGAACGTTGGCCGATGACCGGTAGCGGGTGACGAAACCGTGCAAACCATTTAGTCTGTTACCCGTGCAAACGAACTCCGCTGCCCTGCTGATCGAGCACCTGTGCATGGCCTTCGGGCCCAAAGTTGCCGTCGACGACCTGTCTCTGGTGGTTCCACCAGGTTCGATGTACGGGCTGGTCGGTCCCAACGGCGCAGGCAAGACGACCTGTCTTTCCATGGCGGTCGGTCTGCTCAGGCCGCAGTACGGTCGAAGTCTGGTGTTCGGACGAGACGTCTGGGCCGATCCCATCGCCGCGAAAGAGCTCCTCGGCGTACTGCCCGACGGGCTCGCTCTGCCATCCCAGTTCACCGGCCACGAGCTTCTCACGTACTTCGGTCGACTACGCGCAATGCCAGAAGACGTCATCGCGCAGCGTCGAGACGAGCTGCTGGACGCGTTGGATCTCGCCGACGCCGGGGGAACCGTCATTGCCGACTACTCCGCGGGCATGACCAAGAAGATCGGGTTGGCCTCGGCGCTGCTGCACGGTCCGCGCCTGCTGGTGCTGGACGAGCCCTTCGAAGCGGTAGACCCCATCTCCTCCACGACCATTCGCAACATTCTGGTTCAGTTCGTCCGGTCCGGCGGATCGGTGATTCTGTCGAGTCACGTGATGGCGCTCGTCGAGCAGCTCTGCACTCACGTCGGCGTCATCACCGGAGGTCGCGTCGTGGCCGCCGGAACCGTGGACGAGGTCCGCGCGGGCGGGAGCCTCGACGACGCCTTCGTTCGCTTGGTCGGTAGTCGGGAGCAGAACCCCGACGGTCTGTCCTGGATGCGCTCGTGACGTCCCTCGGGCGCACCGTCCTGCAGATGCGAACAACGCTCTACCGCAGGCAGTTCCAAGGTGGACAAGCGGCGGTCAAGGTTCTGTTCGGGGCACTGGGACTGGTGTTCGCGGTCGTGGCCTGCGTGTTGTCTGCGCGTAGTGGAGCCTCGCAGGTGTTGGTCGGCGGCACCGCGAGCCTCGGGCTGACCCTGCTGGGCCTGAGCTAAGTACTGTTCCCGGTGCTGTCGGGAATCTCGGACGACAACATCCAACCCCGCCACTTCCAGATGCTGTCGGTGGAACCCGCACGTCTGGCACGTGCATTGTTGACGACGTCGGCAGTCGGCATGGTTGTGCCGCTGACAGCCATTGCGACGGCATCGATCCCGATCTATGCCGTATCGCGTTCTGTCGCAACACTTCCACTTGCCCTGGTGGCCTGGCCTGCGACCGTCGTGCTCTTCGTGACTCTGTCCAGGGTGGTTACCGTGGCGATGTCTCAGCTGTTGAAGAGTCGACGCAGTCGAGAGTTCGCTCTGCTGGCGTTCGGGGCGCTCTTCGGCGGGCTGTACTTCCTGCAGTTCCCTATCACCCAGAACTTCTCTCGGGTGGTGTCGGGTGAGGTGATATGGCCTCTGACGCTGGCACATTCGATTCCCTTCAGCTGGGGAATCACCGGTGTCGATGCTGCGCTGGACGGTAATTGGCTGCTCGCGATCGGCGCAGTGGCGGGTCTGCTGCTTCTCGATGTCGTATTGGTGTGGTCGTGGCAGCGACTTGTCCTGCGGCTCTTCGAGGGACGGGTGTCTGCCTCGTACGGTGCGTCGCGGAAGCAGACGGCAGCGAACGGACGCAACGGCGACACCGGTTGGCGGGCATCGCGGGTCGGCGCGGTGGTGACGCGTGAGCTGGCCCTGTGGCGCGGCGATATGCGTCGTCGAAGTCAGTTGCTGTCGGTCCTCATCTTCGCGGTGCTCGGCGGAATCGGTCCGTTGGTGACCGACTCCATACCGTTCGACGCCGCGTGGGGCGCGTGGATCGTGATCTTCATGGCAATGGGTGCGGGATCGAATCTGTACGGCCTGGACGGCGGTTCGATGTGGCACCTGGTGATGATTCCGCAAGCTCTGCGCGACGACGTCCGTGGTCGGCAGATCGCCTGGCTGATCGTGGCCGCACCCCTTGCGATCGTGTCCACGGCGGTCGTCCGAATCTTCGGTGACCTCGGACTCGACCGGTTGGCAGTCCCCATCTCGGTGACGCTGTCGATGCTCGGCGTCAGCGCTGGGCTCATCGTCGTGATCTCGGTCCGTGCCGCCTACCCGGTCCCTGAACCCACCAAGGCCTTCTCGCTGAACACGCGCGGGTCGTTCAACGGAGGCTCGGTCGCCCTGGTCATGCTGGCAATAGTCGTTCTCGCAGTGTAGGTACTGCCCGCTCTTCTGCTGGCTTTGCTCCTCCCCGGGGCCCTCGCATACCTCTCCGTCCCCGTGGCCGCGGCAGTCGGATGGCTGGGTATGTGGTGGGGTGCGCGGATGGCCGTCGATGCGCTGGTCAGCGACTCCGACAAGATCCTGCACGAGGTGGTGTCACGGTAGCGCGCGGATCGCGCGACAGGGATTACCTACAGCGAAGGTGTGCGACCCATGGCGCACAGGTTACCGATCGATCGACCTCTCGAAGAGTGCGACGCTGAACCATGAACTACCGTCGGCGAATTCGCGCCGACCGACGTGGCGGAAGCCTTGTCTCAGGTAATAGCTGCACAGCTCCGTGTTGGTCTCGGCGCAGTCCAATCTCAGCAGCGATCGCCCTTCGTGACGGGCTCGCCGCGAGGCCGAGTCGAGCATGGATGCGCCAAGTCCGGTTCCCGCTTCATTTCTGTCGATCACCAGGCCGTGCACGTAGCCGGCTCTGTGGTCCTGATCGGGCCAAATGCACGGGTCGGACCAGATCAAACGAAGCGCTCCGACCAGCGGGCCGTCGGGGACGCGTCGGACGATGTGGAACCCCCTGCGTCGATCTGTGCAGCCACGGTCGACAGGGAAACCTCGCGAGGTGCCCATTGGTCGATGTGCCGGGCCGCCAACCAGTCCTCGGCAGCGTGCCGCAGGGCAAGTATCGTTGCCGCGTCAGCGGCAGATGCGAGTTCTACGGTGAGCACTGTGTCATCGTACGGAGGTGGCGGTTCCTGTGGTGAACGTGCTTGTGGTCGAGAGTGTTTCGGACCGAATGGCATTTCCTTCGATCGAGGGTGTTCGGTTCCGTAGCTGCACCATAGCAGAACTGGTCGATGCGGTCGTGTGGGCCGAGGTGCTGTTGTTTCGCACGTTCGAGTCCGTCGATCTGCAGGCTGTGTGGCCCGAGGCCGAGAACCTTCGCTGGATCCACGCGTCGAGCGCAGGAGTCGATCGGCTGCTGGATCCCGTTCTGCGCGAGGGGCCGTGGCTGCTGACCAACTCGGGAGGCATCCTCGATCGCGCGATTGCCGAATACGTCGCCGCAGGCATTCTGGCGTCTGTCAAGAAGCTGCCCCAGGCGTTGCGGCGTCAGCGCGAGCGCGTCTGGGAACACAGATCGACCACCGGAATTCATGGTCGCGCCGCGCTGGTGATCGGCCCGGGTTCGATCGGACGCGAAATCGGACGAGTACTCGGCGCGCTGGGGATGACCGTCGATGCGTCGGGGACGTCCGAACGCCCCGGTGGCGCTGAATTCTCGCGAATCAGAGACGTCGACCAATTACCCACGTATGCCGGTGAATACGACGTGATCGTGCTCGCGGCACCGTTGACCGAGAGGACCCACGGCCTCGTCGATGCCGAGATTCTCGGGGCCATGCGTCCGGAGGCTGGACTGGTCAACATCTCCCGAGGTCCTGTGGTCGACGAGCAGGCCCTGTGCGCGGCGTTGGAAGCCGGAGCTATCGGGTGGGCCGTATTGGATGTGTTCGAGGTCGAGCCGCTCCCGGAAACGAGCCCGTTGTGGAATCTCGACAACGTCATCCTGACTGCACACCTGGCGGGTGACGCCGACGACTTCGCCGAACGGCTCTGGACGTTGTTCGAGGACAACCTGCGGCGATATATGCACGATTCGCCCCTGGTCAACGTGGTGGACAAGCGGATGGGCTATGTCCAGCGGTAGGCCGAACAGGCAAAGTGTGTGTAACACTGCGTAGCGTGTATTAGTGTGGCGCGAGTGCGTGTAATCAATCATTCGGCCATTGCGTCGACCAGTCGGGAGGCGGCTTTCGCCTATCTCGATGACTTCAGTAACGTGCCGCAGTGGATGTTCGGCATCACGCGGTTCGAGCCGACGAGCGAGGTCACGTCCGGTCTCGGGGCCACGTACGACGCGACGATGCAGATCGGCCCCAAGGCGCTCCGGTCCGTGGTTCACGTCACCGAATGGGTCCACAACGAGCGGCTCACGCTCGAGTCGGTCGAGGGCCTGTCGAACTCGTCGACGTGGTCATTCGAGGACGTCGGAGACGGCAAGACCCGATTGGTGGTCGTGTTCCGGTACAGCCTGCCCGGTGGTATCGCCGGTAAATTGCTCGCCGCTGTGGTGGAACCGGTTGTGGGTCAAGCGATCCGCCACACCGAGTCGACCTTGCGGTCCCGGCTGGAAGCGGCCGGTCAGTAAACGTATTTGTCGAGGGCGTCCAGTACCTGGTCGACAGCGAGCCAGGCGAAGAGGAACGCGCAGACACCGAGCGTGAGATTGGTGAACCAGCCGTTGCGCCACTGCCTCGGCACGCGGTCGCTGTTGAGAAGAACGAGCAGAGTCACCGCCAGGAACGGCATGAACACCGCCCCGAGCACCCCGTATGCGAGGACGAGTCCGATGGGCTGATCCAGCCACAGCAGTGCCATCGGCGGGAAGGTCAGCCACGCTACGTACCAACGGAAGTACTTGCCACCGACGCGCGTGTCCGAATGTCCCTGCTCGAGTCCCTTCAGGTTGCCCACGAAGTCTGCGAACATCAGGGAAACCCCGTTCCACACCCCGATGAGGGACGAGAACGACGCAGACCAGAAGCCGATGAGAAAGACGTAGCCGAACACGGTGCCGTAGCGCTCGGCCAGCACATCGGACAGCTGAACCAGACCCTGATCGCCGGTGGAGATGGCGATCTGCGAAGAGTAGAGCAGTTCGGCACCGACGATGAGCATCGCCAGCACGAAGATGCCCGAGATCACGTAGGCCATCGAATTGTCGATCCGCATCACCCGCATGAATTTCGGTGTGATCCAGCCTTTCTCGCGGAGCCAGTAGCCGTATGCGGCGAGCGTGATGGTGCCGCCGACACCGCCGGCGAGGCCGAGGACATACACGATGGAGCCGTCGGGAATGGTGGGCACGATGCCCTTGATGATCGCGGGGACGTTGGGAACCGCCACCACCGCAGCGCCGATCACCGTCACGAACATGATGCCGACGAAAACGGTGATGATCTTCTCGAAGAAGCCGTAGCTACCGAGCCAGATCAGTGCGAAACCGAGGAGTCCGGACGCGATGGCCACGACCTTCAGATCCAAGCCAGGGAACAGCGCGACGATCGGCAATGCGCTCGACGACATCGCCGCAGCACCGTAGACGAATCCCCAGATCACGATGTACGGCGCGAAGTACACCGTCGTCCATCTTCCGAGCGACCGCCAGCCCTGGAATATCGTGTTGCCCGAGGCCAACGTGTAGCGTCCGGCACCCTCCACCAGAACAACTTTCATGACGACGCCGACGATGATGACCCAGAGCAGGGCGTAGCCGTAACGCGAGCCGGCGACCAAAGTCGCGACCAGATCGGCGGCTCCGATACCGGTGGCGGCGACCACCAGTCCGGGGCCGACCACCTTCCACTTCGGGGGCGGTGTGGTCGTCTCGCTCATCGGTTCTCCTCACGTGCCGGCGACTGCTCGGTGGCCTGTGTCACTCTTTACGACACGGCCGGTCGTGGCAAGTCACGGTCGGAACACGATGCGCGCAACCCATTTGGTGTTGTGGACCCCCGGAAGAGCCGGAACGATCACGCGGGCGGGAAATCCGTGATCGAGCGAAAGATCGACACCGTTGACCTTCAAGGCCAGCAGCGAGTTCGGATGCGCCGCTTGGTTTCCCTGCAGTACCGCACGGGTGAACGCGCCGTTCTGCTCCAGCGAGCTCACCTCCGCCGATCGCGGTGCGGGTACGCCTGCCAGCGCGGCGAGTTCGGCCAACGGCACGCCGGTCCACGTCTGTGTGGTGGACCAACCTTCGACGCACGCGATCGGAAGTTCGGCGGTGCGCTGCGGCATCGACAGCAGCCTGCCTCGGGACAATACGATGGGGACCGCGTCCTCGGCTGCGCTGCTGATCGTCAATTGCCAGTCAGCCCCGGTCTGCGCCTCGGTGATGCCCGCAGCCTCGGCCGTTCGGTTGATCTGAAAGTCGTTGGGGCCGTCACCGTACGAACGCCCGCGGGGCAACAGAATCGCCGCCTTGCGCAGCACGCCGCCGAGCGTCTGACCGACCGTCAGCACAGCGACGAACCCCATTCCAGCGGCCACCAAGCCGATGGCACCGCGTCGGGTCATGGTCGCCGGGGCATTGTCGTCGTCCTGCTGATCCGGAGCTTCGTTGCGGGCGCGCAGCACGTCCATCAGCGATTCCGACCTCAGGGTGCGCCACATGAGCGGGACCTTGAGGCACAGGTGGACGAGAAATCCGGAAATGAACACCCAGGCACCGAAGTAGTGGGCGGCGTAGAAGTCGAAACCGAACACGTAGTCGTACTGGATGTTGAGAACACCGGTGACGATCTCGAACAGCAGACCTCCGACCAGTGCCAACAGCGACAGTCTTTCGAGCGCGTGGGCAGGTGACCGCACCGGCGGCAGCTCGACGAGCTTGGGCATCACCGACCACAGTTTGGCGATGACGAGCGGCACGATGATGAGCCCGAGCCCGACGTGCAGGCCCTGCGTGAGTTGATACAGCCAGGCCGGATCGGTGGGCCAGTCGAAGTGCGGCAGCCGTAACCACCCCACGTCACCGGGTCTGGCCTGGCCGAACTGGGGTCCGTAGGCGCTGTACGAGAGCAGCCCCGTCACCGTGATGATCGGCAGTGCAACGAGCAGCACTGCGCCGAACAGCGACGTCAACCATGTTCCCCGCAGCGGACTGCTGAAGCGCGCGAGAGGGTTGCGGTCGTCGGCCATGTAGGGCATTCGCTGCGCCTCCGATGCCGGATGCCTCGTGGCCTGTTCTCGTGCCGTCGGGTCGTCGCTCACGTGCCACCCTTCGTCGGAACCAGCATCTGGTGTCAGTATCGGGCCCAACAGTGAGAAAGCAAGCTCGAGACGTCCCCGCGGGGACGCGTCGGGCCCATCGAGAAGTTTCCTGTCGGTGCCTCGTCGTACATTGCTCGAACATGCATTCGATGAATGGGGGCGTTCATGATCGACATGGCCGAGGTGGGATCCGAGGCGGGGCGGATCGAGACGAGAGATATCGAGACCGAGATCTGCGCTCTGGCCGGTCAGATCGCTGCGGCGTCGGCGCAGTATCTGATTCTGGTGGGTGAGTTCGATTCTCGACGCGGATGGGCCGCCTGGGAAATGCGGTCCTGTGCGCACTGGTTGTCCTGGCGTGCGGGAGTCGATCTGCACACGGCCCGTGAGCAGGTGCGCGTGGCCAAGGCGATGCGTGAGCTGCCGCTGATCACCTCGGCGTACCTGAGCGGCACCATCTCGTACTCCAAGGTGCGCGCGATGACGCGGGTGGCCACGGCCGAGAACGAGGCGTCGTTGCTGCAGAAGGCGCTCGACGCACCCGCTGCGCACATCGAACGTCTCTGCCGCGGTCTGAAGAAGGCAATGCGTCCTACCAGGGGCAATGGCGTCGACCTCGATCCGTGTACCGGGCGGTGGCGGTGGGATGAGGAAGACGGCTCGCTCGTTCTGACTGCACGCTTTCGGCCCGAGGACGGTAAGCGGCTTCTCGCCGCGTTGACCAGGGCAGAGTACGAGCGGACGCGAACCGAGGACGAATCCGAGGGCGACCGGGCAGCCCCTGCACCGCCCAACCCGGTGCCGGCGATGATTGCCATGGCCGAGATGGTCTGCGCTGCGGTGGATTCTCCGGTCGTTTCGCCGGCTGCGGAGGTGTTGGTCCATATCGGCAACAGCACCGAAGCCGGATGCGATCATGCTCATTTCGACGACGGGCCCGGCCTCGACGACGAGACTCTCGCGCAGGTGCTGTGTTCCGCGGTCATGCGAACCGTCGGCCACGGCCGGCTGGGAAAAACTGTGCGGTGGAGTTCGACTGCGAAAGCGCCGGGCCGTACCCAGTTGCGTCAGTTGATCATTCGAGATAGATGCTGCACGGTGCCGGGTTGCGAGCGCACCCGATTCCTGCACGCTCATCACGTCACCTACCGCTCACGGGGAGGTGCCACGTCACTCGACAATCTGGTCCTGCTGTGCGGTGAACACCATCGAGCGCTGCACGACGGGTACTTCTTCATCGACGCCGTCGGTGATCAACGCTTCTCGTTTCACCATCCTTCGGGGATCGCGATGATTCACGCTCCGGTGACCGCCGGTGATGCGGAGGAACTTCGGCGACGATACGACGGGATCGCGCCCGACGCCATCGTCCCGAACTGGGGTGGTGAAGGCCTCGACCTCAGCTACGCGACCGACGTTCTGATCACCAATTGGCAGCAGGCTGCATGAAATGAGGTCGTTGAGGGCAAGTTAGTGTGACGAAGAGACTCGGACAAGAAGCGGTGGCACATGAGCGTCGACAGATCGATGGAGGACGAACAGTCCTGGCCGGTGGAACGAGCACCGATGCGCAGCGACGCGACCAGGCCCGAGGACGATTCCTTCTACGTCGCGCCCGAGGGTTACGAAGCGGCTCGACCGGGGACGATTCTGAGGGTCAGGCCGGTCGAGGTCGCGATGTTCGGTCGGGTGCGTCAACGAGTCGACGCCTGGCAGCTGCTCTACCGCACCGTCGATCTGGGCGGGTTTCCGCAGGCCGGCGTCACGACGGTGTTGCGGCCACAGGATGCCGAGCCGGTGCTGCTGTCGTATCAGTGCGCGATCGACGGCGTTGCGTCCTCGTGTTTCCCGTCCTATGCCCTTCGCCGCGGCGCGAAGGCGTTCGGGGCGGTTCCGCAGTTCGAGTTCCTGCTGGTTCTGCATGCCCTACGCCGTGGGTGGACCATCTCGATTCCGGATCACGAGGGACCCGACGGACACTGGGGTGCGCCGAAGGAACCCGGATTCTGCACACTCGACGCCATTCGTGCTGTGCTGTCGTTCGAGCCGCTCGAGTTGAACGACAGCACGCCGGTCGCACTGTGGGGTTACTCGGGCGGCGGGCTGGCAACGTCCTGGGCGGCGGAGATGGCCCCGGAGTATGCGCCGGAGATCGAGCTGGTCGGTGCCGCACTCGGCTCGCCCGTCGGCGATCCGGCTTCGGCGTTCACCCGGCTCAATGCCACGCTGCACGCAGCATTGCCGACGCTGGTGGTAGCGGGTCTACGGCGCACCTACCCGGATCTGGATCGGGTCGTTCGGCAGTACGTCGACGAGGAGGGGTTGCGCATTCTCGATTCCGTCGAGTCGATGACGACCGTCCGAGCCGTCGCCCGCCTGGCCAAACACGATCTGGACAACTACATCGATATTCCTCTGGCCGACCTGCTCGCGCTGCCCGAGATCGTTCAGGTGTTCCACGACATTCAGCCCGGTCGCATCGCCCCGTCGGTTCCGCTTCTGGTGATCCAAGCGGTACATGACCGAATCATCGCGATCGATGACGTGGATGGGCAGGTCGAGCGGTACAACGAAGCCGGCGCTCACGTGACGTACCTACGAGACCGGCTGAGCGAACACCTGTCGCTGCACCCGCTCGGCGCACCACTGACGTTGGATTGGCTCGCCGATCGATTCGCGGGTGTGCCGGTGCCCGAGCCCTGCACCCGCACGGTGTGGTCCACGGCGTTCTCGTTCGCAGCGGTTCGCGGTCTGGTGTCCCTGACCTGGACAACATTCACCGCGCTCACCCTCGGCGTTCGGGCGTAGCTACCCTCGGACCGATGCAGCGAACCTGGGTACGGATACTCACCGGCACGATCGCAACGTTGGGCATTCTGACCGGGCTGGTGGCGTTGGGTGCCTACTACACCGACACCCGCATCAACGTGCTGATTGCACTGGCGTCGTTCGTTCCGCTGATGTTCATCGCGGTCGCACTCGGTGCCGTCGTGGCACTCGTCGGTAGGCGGTGGATTCTCGCGGGAGTCTCGGCGCTGGTGCTGGCAGCAGGTGCGCTCTCGTACGCCCCGCTGTACACAGCCGACGCGGCACCGAGCGAAGACGGTGTGCGGGTGCGCGTGATGCAAGCGAATCTGATGGTGGGGAGCGCTGATCCGACGTCGGTGGTGGATCAGGCGCGCGAAAACACCGTCGACGTCGTCACGATCCAGGAATTGACCGATGCGTCGGTGATCGGCCTGCGTGACGCCGGGATGGACGAGCTCTTTCCCTACAGTTTTCTGCGGCCGTACGCGACGGGCGGCGGCGGAGCCGGAATCTACAGTCGCCTGCCGCTGTCCGGCAGCCGCGAACTCGCCGGGTACGGCCCGATGAATCTTGCGACCCGGATCGAAGTTCCGGACTCCGAGCCGATCTCACTACTGGCCGTGCATCCCGGCCCTGCCTTCATCACTCCGGCCGACATCTGGACCGCCGAATTGGACACGCTGCGAGACGATGTGGAGGCGGTGTCGCGAACCGGGCCGGTGATCGTCAGTGGAGACTTCAACACGACATATTCGCACAAGAAGTTCCGCAATCTCCTCGATGCCGGATATTCGGACGCCGCAGCGCAATTGGGTAAGGGCCTGGTGCCGACGTACCCCACGGACAAGGGCACGCCTGCTGTCATCGGCATCGACCACATTCTGTCCAACAGCGGCCATGCTCGATCGCTCGACAGAATCGATCTCCCCGGATCGGATCATCATGGACTGATCGGGGAGATCGAGTTCTAGCTCACGCGAGCGGACTGCTTTCGAGACTTGCCGCACTGCAACAGAATTCGCACAGCAGCGGGCGTTCCTTCCAGGGACGTCAAGATGTCGTCACGAGTCTGTGCTGCTGCGGCGGAAATCGTGTCGAGCGACGTCACGGCCGGGTCGAGAGTCGCAGTGATCTCCACGACCCGCTCTCCGCGGTCGGACACCGAGCGGCCGGATGCGGACACGACGCCGTCGTGGGCTGCCAACGACTTGGCGGCACTCTTGGCGGCCGTGCTCAAATCGACCCCGAGCTTGCCGTCGACGTCGGAAGCCAACGACTCGGAATTCGCTGTGTGGCTGAGCGCGACGATGCCGACCGAACGGCGAGGCAGGTGCGCGAAGAGCCACCGGAGGCCTATGAGAACGAGGACGATCGCGGCCGCTCCGAGAGCCCACGGCCACCAACCGGCGTCGACGGTGGTGTCGACGAAAGCGGCGTCGATGCGCTCCCGGCCCGGGAACCTGCCGCGCTCCCACGCGACTGCTCCGCCGCCGAGGGCGATCAATGCGAGTCCGACGACCGCCGTGCTGGTTCGGTCGACCGAAGCGTTGACGCGGTTCATGAGGTGTGTCCTGTCGTTCGCACTCGGGTGCGGACTTTCGGTGCCGACGCGAGTGGGCGGAGGGCGTCGTCCACGGAGGTGACGATCGAGGATTTGAGGGTCGAGGTGTCGGTGCCCATCACGGTGGACGCGGCAACGGTGACCTTCTTGTTGCCGGCCTTGGCCGTCGCGGACTCGACTTCGGCGTTGTCGAGCGCGGTGGCGCGAGCCACGGCAGCGACGTCACCCTTGCGGAGCCAGACGTCCTGCTCGGTGAGGGCGCGGTGCGTACGTCGACGGGGCTTGACAGCGACGAACACCAGGATGAATCCGACGACCACTGCTGCGATACCGCCCGGCAGCATCCAGCTCTGCGCGGTGAGTCCGTCCAGCTGTGCCGCAGCGGGGCCGACCCACTCCGGTCCGTCGAGTGCGCCCAGTTTCAGCAGCGCCTCGCGGCCGAGAACGATGCCGGCCGCGATGAGGAGAAGTGCGAAAAGAACAGCGGGGACGGCCGCGGTGGGAGTTGCTACCGGCTTCTTGCTCGTCTTGGCGCTCATTGGACTCTCCCTTCGTCGTCGGTGGCCGTCTCGGCAGGCACGCATTGCACGGTGACGTCGACTCGGTCGACGGTGTAGATGCCCAGCTCGGACAGGTCTCTGGCTACTGCTGCTCGGACGTTGGCGGCGACCTCGGCCAGCGGTGCCGGCCAGGTGACGGCCACGTCGACTTTCGCGCGAACGCGTGTGCCGCTGATCGTCACGTCTGCCTTGGGCAGTTCACGTCCGCCCAGGACGCGTAGTCCTGGGTGGCGGTCGGTGACTGCGTCGGTGCTGCGAGCTGCGAGAACAGCGAGACGCTCGACGGCTTTGTGCTTGATTTCCAGTGAGCCGCGCTCACCGGGCTCCACAGCTGTCTCAGTCACGACCGCGACCACGCATGATCGAGTTGAGGTCCAGCTCGCCGTCGATGTAGCGGCCGACGAAGAAGCCCAGGCCGCCGAGGACGATGGCGATGAGGAAGCCGGTGAAACCACCGGCTGCTGCGGCGATGGCCAGCAGAAGTCCCACGAACAAACCGATGGTTGCAGTGGTCATGGTCTTGATCTCCAGTCAGAGTTCGAAGTAGTTGCGCCGGGTGACGCGTTTGTGGATTCGAGCAATGCGCTTGGGCAGAGTGCGCAAGGGAGCCGGGATCGGCGACGCGCGGAACACGGTCGGCGGGCTCGCGAAAGCCAGGGGGGCCTGGGGAGGTACGGCGAACTTTCGATCTACCTCGGCGAGTTCGGCAAGGTAGCGAGCCGGGTCTCCGCCGATGTCGGGGTGATGCTCACGCGCCACAGCGCGCCGAGCCGCCTTGTACTCGGCGGCTCGGCTGGGCGCTGCATGATCGTTCACCTGGTCAGACTCGCACAATTCAGACTCGCACGACGTCCTCGACGGTGACGTGCACGGGACCGTCGACCATCGCGGCCACGGTGCGACGCACGGCGTCGGCGGTGTCACGGACCGCAACACCGAACTCCAGTGTCACGTGTACCTCGGTTCCGTTTTCGCCGCTTCGGATGCCGGCGATTCGGCGTCCGGGCAGGTAGGTCGCGGCCTCACCGAACATGCCGCCGTGCAGCCCGACGACACCGTCGACCGCCAGAACGGCGTCGGCGATGTCCTCGGACCTGTCACGATCCGCCATGTGCGGCTCGGTCACTGCACTCGGGTGGTGGCGGGCTCGATGGTGTCGTCCTCTTCCGAGCCGTCGTCGAGGAAGATGTCGTGGACGACGATGTTGACCTCGGTGACCTCGAGACCGGTCATACGCTCGACGGCGTTGATGACGTTGCGGCGGATGCCCGCGGCGAGGTCTGCGATGGAGACGCCGTAATCGGCGACGATGTCGATGTCGACAGCTGCCTGGCGCTCGCCGACCTCGACCGAGACGCCCTGCGACTGGTTGACGCGGGCACCGGGGATGCGCTCACGGAGAGCACCGATCGCGCGGCTGGCTCCGCCGCCGACTGCATGCACTCCCTGAACCTCACGGGTGGCGATGCCGGCGATCTTGGAGACGACGGTATCGGCAATGGTGGTGCGGCCCTGCGAGCTGACGAGAACGGAATCCGACTTGGTGGTGATGTCGGTCTTTCCCTCGCCTGCTGCGGATACGGTTGCCTTGGTGTCCGTCGTGGAGCTCATGAATGCCTCTCTTCGATTCGATTCTGATGCAGAGTGTGTGACAGGAGTTGGTCGTAGCCGGATGGTCGAAACGCACGTCCACGTAAAGTGATCTACGTCACGATATAGGAAGGACTGGGCCCGATGGAGTGGGTAGACGCGTCGGACCGCGTTCTCGTCGGCGCTGCCGCGCTCGGCGAGACCGATGCGTTCGAGGAGATCGTCCGGCGTTACGGCCCGGAGATGTTTCGGTACGCGCGCAACATGTTGTCCGATCAGGGGGCCGCCGAAGAGGTGGTGCAGGACGCATTCGTGGCAGCGTGGAAGGGTCTGGACAACTTTCGTGGGGACTCGGCACTGCGAACATGGTTGTTCTCGCTGGTGTCGCACAAGGTGATCGACAATCGACGACGTCGTAGCGTTCCTCCAGCGGAGGATTGGGTATTCGAACGCAAGAGCACGGGTGCGGGTAGCGATCCGGAAGCCGACGTCGAAGCCGACAGCTTCATGACCGAGCTGGGGGCTGCCCTCGCCGAGCTGCCCTACCGTCAGCGGGCCTGCTGGCTGCTTCGCGAGGTGGAGGGTCTGACGCACCCCGAGATCGGCGCGATCATGACGTTGTCGGCCGGAGCTGTACGAGGTCAATTGACCAGAGCACGAGCAACATTGAGTGAAAGGTTGGCAACATGGCGAACCCGGTAGAGCCGGATTCGGTTCTCGCGCGTGCTGCCACCGAACTTCGGGACGCACCGCAAGAAGCGAATTGGGTGGATATCAGCACGTCCATTCTCACGAAGGTCCGCAACACCACCAGACGCACGTGGCCGATCGACAGCGCGTTTCCTCCCGGTTCCGCTGCCGGACCGGCAGATTCGTTGCGGGTCAGCGACCACATCGTCAAGACCACGCTTCGGCGCGCCCTCGCCGGCGTGCGCGGCGCACAGCCGACCGAGATCGAACTCGACCTGGACGATCACGCCTGCATCGGTCTGTTCGTCGCGGTGATCGGGGTCTACGGCGACGACCTGCAGGCGGCGGGAGACGAACTCGCGACCATCGCGATCGACACGGTGTGGCAGCTGCTCGGCGTCACCCTCGTCCGAGATGCGGTCGAGATTCGCGTCGACGACATCGAGGAGCGCTGACTGAAGGTCCCGGCGTAAAAACTTCGTCATGACCGCTGGTCGACGGCGTAGGAAAGCGTAAGGAACGCGGCTCGGTTCGTCGGCGGGCTCCAGGATCGAGCAATGACCGAATTGCTCTGTCTCGTGGTGGCCGCGTTCGTCGCGGTCTACCTGTTCGTCGCTCTCCTCGATCCGGAGAGGTTCTGACGTGGCCGGGTTCTTCCAGATCTGCGTCGTGATCGCAGTTCTGGCGGCGGCGTACGTGCCGCTCGGTGACTACATGGCTCGGGTGTTCGACTCGCCCCGAGACACCCCTGTCGAGCGTCTGCTCTATCGAGTGGCACGGGTGAACTCCGCGTCCGAACAGACCTGGGTCGGGTACTCCACCAGCCTGCTGGGATTCTCGTTCGCCGGCGTCGTACTTCTGTTTGTGCTGCAACGAGTTCAAGGTGTATTGCCCCTGAACGGTGGCCTGTCGGGAGTCAGCCCGGCAATGGCGTTCAACACCGCGGCCTCGTTCGTCACCAATACCAATTGGCAGTCGTACGTTCCCGAGACGACACTGTCCAATCTGACGCAGCCGCTGGGCCTCGCGGTGCAGAACTTCGTCTCCGCCGCAGTCGGTCTCGCAGTCGCGATCGCCGTGGTTCGCGGTTTCGTACGGGTGTCCACCGGCGGCGAGCTCGGCAACTTCTGGGTCGATCTCACCCGTGGCACACTGCGCATCCTGTTGCCGCTCTCGCTGCTCGTAGCGGTGATCTTGCTGACGCAGGGAACCATCATGTCCTTCTCCACCGGGTTCACCTCCACCGGTGTGGACGGACAGACGGTCACCAATGCGCTTGCGCCCGTGGCCTCGCAGGAGGCGATCAAGGTCCTGGGCACCAACGGCGGCGGCATCCTCGCAGCGAACTCGGCGCATCCGTTCGAGAACCCGACTCCGCTGACGAACATCGTGCAGATCATCTCGCTGTTGCTGATTCCGGTGGCGCTCACGCGCACCTTCGGCACGATGATCGGCAATCGGAAGCAGGGCCTGACGTTGCTGGCGGTGATGGCAACACTGTGGGCCACGCTGCTGGCGGTGACGCTGTTCGCCGAGTCCGGTACTCGCGGAGTCGCGGCAACGGCTGCGGGCGCGATGATGGAAGGCAAGGAAGTCCGCTTCGGTATTCCGGCGTCGGCCTTGTTCGCCGTCTCCACCACCGGAACATCGACCGGCGCAGTCAATTCTGCCCACGACAGTATGTCGGCGCTCGGTGGTGGTGCGGTGCTACTGAACATGCTGTTCGGTGAGATCGCGCCGGGTGGCGTCGGCACCGGTCTGTACGGATTGCTGGTCCTTGCCATCATCGCTGTGTTCGTCGGGGGCTTGCTCGTCGGCCGCACTCCGGAGTTTCTCGGCAAGAAGCTCGGCCGACGGGCGATCACGATGGCCGCGTTGTCGGTGCTCGTCATGCCGATCCTCGTGCTCGTCGGCACGTCCATCACCGTGATTCTGGAATCGACGACCAGCTACCAGGGCAACACCGGCATTCACGGTTTCTCCGAGGTGCTGTACGCCTACGCCTCGGCGTCGAACAACAACGGCAGCGCCTTCGGCGGGCTCACGGTGACCAGCGATTGGTTCCAGATATCTCTGGGGGTGGCGATGCTGCTCGGCCGCTTCCTGCCGATCGTCCTTGTGCTGGCCCTCGCCGGATCACTGGCGACGACCAAACGCAGTGCCCCCAATGCCGGCACCCTGCCCACCGATGGACCGTTGTTCGGCACCTTGCTGATCGGTACGGCCGTGCTGGTCGCGGCCCTGACCTTCTTCCCCGCACTTGCTCTCGGACCCATAGCAGAGGCCATGCAATGAACCTGTCACTGTCCACGGCCGTACCCGGCGCGTTCCGCAAGCTCGACCCACGGCATCTGGCCCGCAATCCGGTCATGTTCGTCGTCTTCCTCGGCTCGATCGTCACCACCGTGCTCTCGATCGCCCAGCCGTCGGTGTTCGCCTGGTTCGTCACCGGGTGGCTGTGGTTCACGGTGCTGTTCGCCAACCTCGCCGAATCCGTAGCCGAAGGCCGGGGCAAGGCTCAGGCTGCGAGCCTGCGGAAAGTGAAGCAGGACAGCGTTGCTCGACGACGCACAGCAGCCGGAGTAGAGGAGGTGGCCGGAGCGGAGTTGGCGGTCGGCGACGAGGTGATCGTCTCGGCGGGCGAGGTCATTCCCGGAGACGGCGACGTGATCGAGGGCATCGCTACCGTCGACGAGTCCGCGATCACCGGTGAATCTGCTCCGGTGGTCCGCGAGTCGGGTGGTGATCGTTCTGCCGTGACGGGCGGAACCATCGTGCTCTCCGACGAGATCGTCGTGAAAATCACTGCAGCACAGGGTGAGACGTTCGTCGACCGGATGATCGCGTTGGTCGAGGGTGCAGCTCGGCAGAAGACGCCGAACGAGATTGCTCTGAACATCCTGCTCGCGTCACTGACCATCGTGTTCCTCTTCGCGGTGGTCGCTATCGGGCCGATGTCGAATTATGCAGGGAGGCAACAGGATCCGATCCAGCTGATCGCATTGCTGGTCTGCTTGATTCCCACCACCATCGGGGCCCTGCTGTCGGCGATCGGTATCGCAGGGATGGACCGGTTGGTGCAGCGCAACGTGCTGGCGATGTCCGGGCGCGCAGTGGAGGCGGCCGGCGACATCGACACCCTGTTGATGGACAAGACCGGCACCATCACGTTCGGCAATCGCCGCGCGACCGGACTGCACCCGGCCACCGGCATCGACGCGGCCGAGTTGGCGCGGGCTGCCAGACTCTCCTCCCTCGCCGACGGCACCCCCGAGGGACGCAGCATCGTCGAACTGGTCGAGCGTGACTTCGAATCCGTGATGGACGAAGAAGAATCCGAGCGCGGCGAATTCGTGGCATTCACGGCGCAGACTCGGATGAGCGGCCTCGACCTGCCGGGGATGGAAATTCGTAAGGGGGCGGCGGATTCGGTGTACGAGTGGATTCGTGAGGGCGGCGGAGTGGCTGATTTGGACGCCACGGCCCCGCTCGACGACACCGTGCACGACATCGCGCAGAACGGCGGCACCCCGCTGGTGGTGGCTGTCCGCGAAACCGGCAGTGGCACCCGGGCTCTGGGCGTCATCGAGCTCTCCGACGTGGTCAAGCCGGGCATCGCCGAGCGGTTCGCTCAGCTGCGCGCCATGGGCATTCGCACCGTGATGGTGACCGGAGACAATCCGCTGACCGCGAAGGCCATCGCGGCCGAGGCCGGTGTCGACGACTACTTGGCCGAGGCGACGCCGGAGGACAAGCTCACGCTCATCCGGCAGGAGCAGGAGGGCGGACGGCTGGTCGCGATGACCGGCGATGGCACCAACGACGCCCCGGCTCTCGCGCAGGCGGACGTCGGTGTCGCGATGAACACCGGCACCTCCGCCGCCAAGGAAGCCGGCAACATGGTGGACCTCGATTCCGACCCCACCAAGTTGATCGAGATCGTCGAGATCGGTAAGCAACTGCTCATCACCCGCGGAGCGCTGACGACGTTCTCACTGGCCAACGATCTGGCGAAGTACTTCGCCATCCTGCCGGCGATGTTCTCCACCGTCTATCCGCAGCTGGGCGGGCTCAACATCATGCGTCTGGCCACACCGGAATCGGCGATCCTGTCCGCAGTGATCTTCAATGCGCTGGTCATCGTCGCACTGATTCCGTTGGCGCTCAAAGGTGTTCGATACACCCCCGCGTCGGCGGCAGCACTGCTGCGGCGCAACCTGCTGGTCTACGGCGTCGGCGGCGTCGTCAGCCCGTTCGTCGGGATCTGGCTCATCGATCTACTCGTTCGACACATTCCAGGGATAGGTTGATCATGCGCTTCGTACAGGGATTTCTTCGACAGGTCGTGGCCGGCTTCGCAGTGCTGCTGGCGTTGACCGTCGTTCTCGGCATCGGTTACCCGGCCCTGGTCTGGGGCATCAGTCGCATCGGAACCGACTCCGCCGAGGGGTCGCCGCTGCGCGACGTCCAGGGCTGCGTCGTCGGCAGCTCCTTGATCGGGGTCGATCCGCAGGTTGCTCCCGGAGAACCGGATCCGTACTTCCACACCCGCGTGACCGGATCGGTGTCGGACGACGACGCGTTCGCTCCGGGAGATCCGGCGGCCGCATTGCCGACCAACCAGGGGCCGTCGAGCGAGGTACTCGCGTCGTTCATCGAGCAGCGTCGCGCCGCCATCGCCGCACGAGAGAGCGTCGACCCTGCCGCTGTTCCCCCGGACGCCATCACCGGTTCCGGTTCGGGGGTCGACCCCGCCATCAGTCCGGAGTACGCCGCGCTGCAGGTGCCGCGGGTCGCCGAGGTCAACGGCATGAGTGTCGGCGACGTCGAGGCCTTGGTCGCCGAGTACACCGCTGGACCGCAGTACGGTGTTCTCGGGGCGAAGGCGGTCAATGTGCCGGAGCTCAACGTGGCGCTGGGCTTGACCAGCCCCTGCAGCTGAGACAGGAGAAGGCCGTGCCGGACAGAGGTGAGCTGCGCATCTATCTGGGCGCGGCACCCGGCGTCGGCAAGACCTTCGCCATGCTCGGTGAGGCGCATCGGCGTCAGGACAGGGGCTGCGACGTGGTTGCTGCCCTGGTCGAGACGCACGGCCGAGAGCGGACGATTGCTGCACTCGACGGGATCGAGGTGGTCCCGCCTCGTCTCGTCGAGTATCGCGGATCGGCGGCGGAGGAGCTCGATCTCGAGGCGGTACTGGCGCGGCGGCCCCAGGTGGTGCTGGTCGACGAATTGGCGCACACCAACACTCCGGGGAGTGTGCACGGCAAGCGGTGGGAGGATGTCGAGGACCTGTTGGATGCGGGCATCGATGTCATCTCGACACTCAATGTGCAGCATCTCGAATCGCTCAACGACGTGGTGCATCAGATCACCGGGGTTCCGCAGCGAGAAACAGTGCCCGACAGCGTGGTTCGTGGTGCCGGCCAGGTCGAGCTGGTCGATATCACTCCGGAGGCGCTGCGCAGCAGATTGCGGCACGGGAATGTCTACGCCGCCGAGAAGGTGGACGCGGCACTGAGCAACTACTTTCGCCGGGGCAATCTGACGGCCTTGCGCGAGCTCGCACTGTTGTGGATCGCCGATCAGGTCGATGCCGCTCTGGTGAAATACCGCAGTGAGAACCGAATCACCGACACCTGGGAGGCGCGTGAGCGTGTCGTGGTGGCGGTGACCGGTGGGCCGGAATCGGAGACGCTGCTGCGGCGCGCGAGTCGGATCGCCTCGAAGTCCAGTGCCGAACTGATGGTGCTGCACATCGTTCGCGGCGACGGGCTGATGGGTGTCTCGGCCCCACAGATGGGTTCGGTGCGCAAGCTCGCAGCAGGGCTCGGTGCCAGCGTGCACAGCGTGGTCGGGGACGACGTACCCACCACTCTGCTCGACTTCGCTCGCGGAGTGAATGCGACTCAGCTGGTGATCGGTACCTCGAGACGGTCTCGCGTGGCTCGAATTCTGGACGAGGGCATCGGTGCTGCGGTAGTGCAGCATTCCGGAAAGATCGACGTGCACATGGTCACTCACGATCAACGGGCGCGGCGCTGGCGACTTCAGGTCGACTCAGGTCGTCGACGCCTCCTCGCGTGGGTAGCGGCAGTCGTCGTCCCGTGTCTGGCCGCGACGGTGCTCAATTGGGTCGGTCCCAATTTCGGTCCGAGCGGGGAAAGTGCGCTGTTCTTCATGGTGGTGCTGTGTGTCGCACTGCTGGGAGGTGTTGCGCCTGCTGCACTGTCGGCGTTGATCGCCGGATTCCTGCTGAACTACTTCTTCACTGCGCCTCTGTACAGCCTCACGATCGCCGAGCCGGAGAACTTCGTCGTCGCCGTCGTCCTGCTCTTCGTCGCCATCGCAGTGGCCGCCCTGGTCGACGCCGCGGCGCGGCGAACTCGGCAGGCTCGACGAGCGTCGCAGGAAGCCGAGTTACTGACTCTGTTCGCCGGATCCGTTCTTCGGGGAGCAGATCTGACAGCGCTGCTCGAACGGGCGCGTGAGACCTACAGCCAGGCTGGAGTATCGCTGTGGGACAACGAGTCCGCCGCGGTCGTCGGCACCACGGGGGTCGGTGCGCCCACAGGCAGGGGCGACGCCGACACCGAGATCGGTACCGGGGAATTCACCCTGCTCCTGGCCGGCGACCGCACTCGCGCACACGATCGACGAGTGCTGGCGGCGGTGGCGAACCAGGCTGCGGGCATGGTTCGTCAGGCCCGACTCGCCGAGGAAGCCAGCCGAGCCAACGCGCTCGCCGAGGCCGACGCGCTGCGTCGAGCATTGCTCTCGGCCGTCAGCCACGATCTTCGGACGCCGTTGGCCGCCGTCAAGGCGGCGTCCTCGTCTCTGCGCAGCACCGATGTCCAGTTCTCGCCCGAGGACACCGACGAACTGCTCGCCACCATCGACGAATCTGCCGATCAGCTGACCGCGTTGGTGAGCAATCTGCTCGACTCCTCGCGGCTGCAAGCCGGTGTGGTGCAACCGAGTTTGCGTCCGGTCTTCGTCGACGACGTCCTGAGCGGCGCACTGTCCCAGGCAGACGACCGGGTTCGGATAGAGGTGGGTGATGTCGAGGTAGTGGCGGACCCGGGACTGCTCGAGCGGGTGCTGGCGAATCTGGTGGACAACAGCGCTCGTTACGCACCCGCCGGCGACATCACCATCAGAGCTGCCGTGCACGGCGAGCGTGCGACCATCTCGGTGATCGATCACGGCCCCGGCATCGTCGATGGAGCCGAGCAGACGATGTTCGACGCGTTCCAACGTCTCGGGGATCGCGACAACTCGGTGGGCGTCGGGCTGGGACTGTCCGTGGTGCGCGGGTTCGTCCGAGCCATGGGCGGTACCGTCACTGCATCGAACACCGTCGGCGGCGGGCTGACGATGACGGTCGAGCTGAAGGCGGCCAGCAGGTGAAGGTACGGGCGCTCGTCGTCGACGACGAGCCGCAGATCGTGCGAGCGCTGCGAATCAATCTCAACGTGCGCGGGTTCGAGGTGGTGAGCGCCGCAACCGGGGGCGAGGCGCTGCGGGTGGCCGCGAACTTCCACCCGGACATCGTGATTCTCGATCTCGGCCTCCCCGATATCGACGGTATCGATGTCATTGCCGGGCTGCGCGGGTGGACCGAGGTGCCGATTCTGGTGCTCTCGGCACGGACCGACTCGGCCGACACCGTCGAAGCCCTCGATGCCGGAGCCGACGACTTCGTGACCAAGCCGTTCGGTATGGACGAGCTGCTGGCGCGATTACGTGCCGCGTTGCGACGAGGTCCGCAGGCCGTGGCGGACCCCGTCGTCGAGACCGCGGATTTCACCGTCGACCTCGCCGCGAAGACCGTGGTACGGGAGGGCGCGAGCGTGCACCTGACCCGAACCGAATGGGGAGTCCTGGAACTCCTCGTGCGAAACGAGGGCAAGCTGGTGTCGCAGAAGGACATCCTGCGTACCGTCTGGGGCCCCGGCCACGAGCGTGAAACACACTATCTACGAATCTATCTCGGACAATTACGACAGAAATTGGAACGCGACCCGGCCGCTCCGGTGCATCTGATCACCGAAACCGGCATGGGCTATCGATTCGTGAGTTGAGCGCGCTCGCACCTATCCACCGAGCACCTCGCCCTCACGTCGCGGGTCCGCTCCCCCGATCCAACCGCCGTCGGTGCGTTGCAGAGCGCTCAGCCCGCTCGACTGATCTGCGACCGAGACCTGATGGCCCATCTCGCGCAACTTCACCACCACGGGATCGTCCTCGCCCATCACGTTCGGGTGCTCGCCGCCGTAGTTGGTCGACGGAGTGTTGGCCGCGCCGAAGTCGACCATCGACACTGCCTGCTGTGGATTCATGTCCCAATCGAGCAGTCCCACCAATGTTTTGACGACGAACTGGATGATGACCGAGCCACCAGGAGATCCGGCGACGAGCACGAGATCGCCGCGCTCGCCGTCGTCGCCGCGATCGAAGACCAACGTCGGGGCCATCGAGCTGCGCGGACGCTTGCCCGGCTCGACGCGATTGGCCACCGGAGTTCCGTCGTCGGACACGGGCGATGCGGAGAAGTCGGTGAGCTGATTGTTGAGCAAGAACCCGTCGACCATGTGGAACGAGCCGAAAGCCGATTCGACTGTTGTCGTCATCGAGGCTGCGTTGCCCGCACTGTCGACGACGGAGATGTGGCTGGTACCGAACTCGGGATCGGTGGACGACGCGAACTGCACCGGGCCGAAGTCGCCGGGCTGTGCGGTACCCATCGACCGGCCCTCGTCGATGAGTCCGGCTCGCTCGGTGAGGTAGTCGGGATCGAGCAATGCATCGGGCGAGCCACCGGGCAGCGGGACGAAGTCCGGATCGGCCACGTATTTGTCGCGATCGGCGTAGGCCAGTCGCTCCGCCTCCGAGATGAGGTGTACGCCCTCGGCTGTCGGAGTTCCGCCATCGGCGTCCATGCCCGTCGGTGCGTACTGAGCGAGATCGAAGTTCGACAGGATGCCCATCGTCGACGCCACCGCGATACCGCCCGACGACGGGCCCGGCATGCCGCAGATGTCGTGGTCGCGGTACTCGGTGCACACGGCGGTGCGAGTCTTCGGCTCGTACCCCACGAGGTCGTCGAGGGTGATCTGCCCCGGGGTACGGCCGGCCGTGGTGTCGGCGGTCGCGTCGACGATGGCCTGTGCGATGTCGCCGGTGTAGAAGGCATCGGCACCGTCGGTTGCGATGGCGGACAACGTCTTCGACATGGCCGGGTTGTTCAGGACCGTCCCGGCGGGTTTTCCGGTGCCGTCCGGTTGCAGGAAGTAGTCCTTCGAAGCAGGGTCGAGTGCGAGCTTCGGGGCCGAGTCGGCGATGGACGAGGCCATGCGTGGACTGATCTCGATGCCGTTGTCGGCCAGAGCGATAGCGGGCTGGAAGAGATCTGCCCACGGCTTGTCGCCGTGATCCTCGTGCGCCTGCTCGAGCATGCGGACAACGCCCGGCACGCCGATCGACCGGCCGCTGGACCGCGCATCGGGTTGCGGCACAGTGCGGTTCGCGTCGTCGATGTAGCGCAGGTAGTCGCCGGTGGCGCTCATCGGGGCAGTCTCGCGGCCGTCGTAGCTCTGCACGTCCCCGGTGGCGGCGTCGTAGGACATGAGGAAGGCACCGCCGCCGATTCCGGACGACTGCGGTTCGACCAGACCGAGCACCGTCTGGGCAACGATTAATGCGTCGGCGGCCGTCCCGCCGTCGCGTAGTACCTCGCACGCTGCCTCGGTGGAGACCGGATTGGCGGTGGACACCGAGTACGACGGTGTCTCCACCGGATTCATGTCGGAGCGGTACCCGGTTGCCACTTCCGGGTTGGTCGAGATGTCGCCGGAGCCGGCGCTCGGAGCTTTGCCTACCGGAGTGCCGCCACTGGCACCGAGGACGCAACTGTTCTCGGCGGCGGAGTCGGCGTCCGTGCTGTCGCTACTGCTGCACGCAGCGAGCGGGACCAGCAGGAGGGCACAGGCAAGAGCGGCGGAGCGGAGTGGGCGCATTCCGGTTGCAGACACCGCCCGACGCTAACACCGTGATCACCGTTGCTGCGCGGATTCGAGGAGCCAGTGTGCGATGGGCGCGGGCCGACCGAACAAGAAGCCCTGCGCGAACCGGCATTCGAGTGACTCGATGATCGAGGCCTGCTTCTCTGTTTCGACACCTTCGGCCACGGTGTTCACCGGCAGCGCCGACGCCATGGCGACGATCGCGCGAATCAGTCGAGTGTCGGATTCGGACCGTCCGATCTCGTGCACGAAAGATTTGTCGATCTTGAGCAACGCGATCGGCATCGCGCGCAACCTGTTCAACGAGGAGTAGCCGATGCCGAAGTCGTCGAGCACGATGAGCACACCCAGGGCAGCCAGGCGGTCGAGAAGGCTCTTCGCGGTGCCCAGGTCGTCGATCAGAACGCTTTCGGTGATCTCGAGCGCCAGATCTGCTCCGCTGAGGCCGTACTCGTTCAGGAGTGCTGCCACGATGGTGGGCAGCGAATCGTCCCGCAATTGCATCGGGGACACGTTCACCGACATCGTGACGTCTTGGCCGTGAGCACGCAGCGTCACCAGATCCGAGAGTGCAGACCGCAGCACCCATTCTCCGATTTCCTTGATCAGACCGGTCGATTCGGCAATCGGGATGAATTCGTTGGGAGTGCACACCCGCCCCTCCCTGTTCCAGCGGACGAGGGCTTCGTAGATGTAATGACCAGGGACGTTGTGGACGGCGTGGCAGCGACAGATAGGTGAGGACCTCCGGTATCGGTGTGGTTACCACAACTGCACCGACAACCGA